>NZ_CP010049.1:309576-464364 GCF_000973545.1 Blochmannia endosymbiont of Camponotus (Colobopsis) obliquus
AAACGTTTACTTAAACCTGATGATTATTCATTATGTTTACATGGTTGTCATAGTATACAGCATGAGGTTGAAGTACTATATAATAATTTATTATCAGTGGTATCTAATGATCCTTCCATATTACCGCATGAAATTATAGTTATGATGCCTAATATTGATCATTATATACCTGCAATACAGTCAATTTTTGGTACTGCTGCGAATAAAATTTTACCTTTTATTATTATTGATCAAAAATGGAAAAATATACATCCTATTTTATTAATTTTTTTTAATTTGTTAAAATTACCAGATATTAGATGCACATCGAAAGAAATATTTGCGTTATTAGAGACTCCATCTATAGCAAGTCACTTTGGTTTTGATGAAAAAAAATTGGAATTATTACATTATTGGATAATAGATTCAGGTATTTGTTGGGGTTTAGATGATTTGACCTTTAGTAAATTAGATGTACCCATTGTTAATCAATATACATGGCATTTTGGTTTAAATCGTATGTTATTAGGTTATGCTATAGATAGTAAATATGGATTTTGGAAAGGTATTTTCCCCTATAATGCATCTAGTGGGCAGCAGTACATTGAATTAGTTGGGCAATTGGGATTTTTTTTAGAAAAATTGCGTTTTTGGCGCAATGAACTTACTCAAATTAAAATATTAAGTGAATGGCAGCCTTGTATTCGTAAAATTATTGATGATTTTTTTGATCTGAGTATTCAAGAAGAGGAAGCGTTTTTATTGTTAGAATCTAATTGGCATGAATTTGTAGAGAATGGAAAATTAGCAAATTATCATCAACCTATTTCAATAGTATTAATTCGAGATTATTTATATTCTAAACTGGAATTGAGATGTATAAGTCAAAAATTTTTATCTAATGGTATTAATTTTTGCAATTTTTCTTCACATAGTTTTATTCCTTTTAAAGTTATATGTTTGTTAGGGATGAATGATAATGTTTATCCACGTAATCATTTTGAGTTTGATTTTAATTTGATGTATAAACAAAAACGTTGTGGTGATCTTGATTTATATAATAAAGATTATTATCTATTTTTAGAAATGATTTTATCAGCACAACAGTTATTATATATTAGTTTTATTTATTGCTCTATCTATGATGGGAGATCATTGTATCCATCGGTGTTAATTGATAAATTAATAGAATATATTGCTCAGAATTTTTCTTTAGGTATGGATGAAAATAAAGGAAATATATCAATGCTTATTGAATGTATGCGAGCTCGTTTATGTCAATGGCATGACAGAATGCCATTTTTAGTAGAGTGTTTAAATACTAATGGTGTAAAGCAACAAATTTTTTATGATACATGTTTAAACACGGGTAGTAATATAGGTAACATGCGATATAATTTTGTATTTTCATTAGATAGAATGTCTCCAGATATTTTATTATTGGATGATTTGCTCAATTTTTATAAATCCCCAATTAAAACTTGGTTTAAGGAACGTTTATTAGTAAATTTAGATCGTAATATTATTGAATGTTCTGAAGATGAGCCTTTTTTTGTTGATGCATTGACTAGATATAAACTAAATAAATATTTATTAAATTATTTTATACATAACAAAAAAACAAGTGATATTAATGATTTATACAATAGAATTTATGCTACTGGTTTGTTACCTTACGGCGCTTTTGGAGAGTTGTATTGGTTACAACAATGTGAAAAGATGTCCAGGTTAGCAGATAAAATAATTAAATGGTATCTACCTGATCAACATGACATGGAAGTATCATTGATCATAAATGATGTTAAGTTAACAGGTTTATTACGCGCGGTTCAGTCAAATGGTTTATTAAGATGGCGTCCTGCTGTTCTTTCTATGAGAGATGGTTTGTTATTATGGTTAGAACATTTGGTATATTGTGTAATAGATGATGGTTTACTAAAGAATAGTAGTAAGATGTTTGGTATTAATAGTCAATGGATTTTTCCTGTTATTCCAAAAATGTTAGCTAAGGAATATTTATCTATATTGTTTAAAGGTTATTATGATGGTATGTCTACGCCACTATTATTACTTAATAAATCAGTTGGTGTTTGGTTAAATTATTGTTTTGATAAAAATACTAAAAATATTATTTTATGTCACGATCGTCAGTATAATGCAAGATTAAAGTTAATAGAATGTTGGAAAGGCAATAAATATATTATAGGAGAGAGTCATGATCCATATTTACAACGATTGTTAGGTGAAGATATTAATTCATTACATATTGAATTAATTATCGATATTGCAAAATTTTATTATTTACCTATTATGAAATTTAATGATATATCTTAATAAATTGAATTATATGAAAATAATTATAAATTTTTTTTCGATATTATTGTTTTAAGTTGCTTAATAAGGATATTTAATTATTTTTGGTTATTTTATAAAGTTTAATTAATATTTTTAATTATTTTCATGTTAAAAATATTTATTTATCATGTTTTTAATTAATTGTAATTTTACATCAAAAGAATAGTTCTGTATTAAAAATTAAAGTAGTTAGTTGGTTTTGTTGATTTATTTTTATATTAATTTTAATTAAATTTATAGCAATAGAGTTGGTTATAAAAAATTTTGTATTAAATTTTTAAATATTCAAATAGTATATGTGGTATGATCTCCTTTATTTTTATTTGCTCATAAGATTGGGTTTTATTTTTATTTTTATAGTTTATTAATTAAATTGCTGTGTCGTTTTATTTTGTTTGAAATAGTATATATGATTATGTCATCTTGTGCGTATAGACAAAAAGATTGATGAGCACGAGTTAATGCGGTATAGAACAGTTCTTTGGTTAGAATTGGTAATTTTTTATTTGGTAAAATTAGTGATATTTGATTAAATTCAGAACCTTGTGATTTATGCACAGTTATAGCGAAACTGGTTTCATGTTCAGGTAATAAATTGATGGGTATTATTTTTATGTTGTTATTTTCTAATAGAAAATATGCTTGCAGTTTCTGTTTTGTATTAGGTAATATAAGTCCGCAATCTCCATTATATAATTCAAGCGATGTATCATTCGATGTAATTATTATAGGGCGACCTATATAGTTATAGGTATTATCAATTTTAATAATGTTGTTATTAATTAGTACAGTTTCAATATATTTATTTATTTGATATATACCAAACGATCCTTCACGTACTGCACATAATATTTTATACATATTAAATTTTTTTAAAATATTTTTTGGTGTGTCGTTTTGTTGTATACTATGTAAATATTTATGATAACCCGATATACAATGGGTAATCATGTTTTGATAATCTTTTTCTGTTTTAGTCGGGAAATAAGAAATATCTTTATATGATTTAGAATTTAGTATTTTTAATGTATTTTTTTTATCACTTTGGTTTATAGCGTTAGCTAAATTATTTATTCCAGAATGTTTATTAAATCTGTAATTTTTATGTAAAAAACATGAGCTGTCTGCAATATCTTGGGTTTTATTACTATTATTATTTATTGGTAACAAATAACCTGTTAAACGTGATATTTCTTTAATTCGTTTTTGACTATATTTTTTTGTTGCATGTATATAAAGATCGCCTAATATATAACCTGGTTCTACTGATGATAACTGACAATGATCTCCGAAAAAAATTACTCTAGTATTAGGTGATAATGCTTCAATTAAATTATTCATCATAGTTAAGTCAATCATTGATGCTTCATCAATAACGATAACATTAGCATTTAGTTGGTTATTTTTGTGATGTAAAGTTCTTTGATTATTTAGTAGTTTTATTCCTAGTAATTTATGTAGTGTTACAGCTTTTTGATATAGATTTTTTTTTTGATGATCTGTTAGTTTTAAATAATTTAAATTTGTTATCAATGATTCATGTAATTTTCTTGCTGCTTTTCCTGTAGGAGCAGCTATTTTTACATTAAAGTGTTTTTTTGTGTTCAGTAAGATTAATGATGCTAATAATTTAGCTATTAAAGAAGTTTTTCCAGTGCCTGGTCCGCCAAAAATTAGTGTAATTTGATTGGTTATTGCTACTGCAAGGGCAATTTTTTGCCAGTTTAGTTCGTCATCATTACTTTTGGGAAAAAAAGTGTTTAGTATATTAATAATTTTTTCTTCTTTTTCTTCAACTGGTTGTCGCATATGTTTGAAAAAATTAGCTACTGTGTTTTCGTAGTGCCACATACGATAGGTATATAATTTTTTTTTATTTAAAACAAGTGGTGTGACGGTGGAACCGTCACTAACTATGTCAGACAATAATAATATTTTTTCCCAATCATTCATTGATAAGCTTCCAGTTATTTGCCAAGCTTGATATGCTAATGATGGATAGCGGCCTTTAAATAATTTATTTGGAGATAATAAATTTAATGGTAAACAAACGTGCCCTTCTTTCATATTTGCACTTAGACATGTAATAGCTAATATTAACGTTTGTTGAAATGCTTCTTTTTTAGTAAGCATGTAAGCAAATTGTATATCTAATTGACGCCATATTTGTAATTGTAATGCAGTAGTAATTATTTTTTTCATCATAAGATTTTGTTTATTAATATTTTATTATGATTTATAACAATTAAATTAATACTTTTTAATTATTTTTTAAGTTTGATATTTATTTTATGTTTTGTTTATATTTGTAATTTATATTTCATTTTGTAAATAATACATTTAATTCGTGAATTAGTTCTTTTTTTGGCCGACAAAAATAAATCCCATGTTTTGATGGAATAGTGTTTATTCCTCGTATAAAAAGAAAAAAAATACCACCAAAATTTTTTTGATATGTGTAATTTGGTAATTTTTGGCATAAAAACTTATGTACAGCTAATGTGTAAAGTTGATATTGTAATTCATAACGATGTAATATTATTTCTTTTTTTATTCTTGTTGAAGAATAATACGTATTAGATTTTCCCAGCCAATTAGATTTATAATCTAATATATAGTAACGTTGTTTATGTCTGAAAACTAGATCTATAGATCCTTTTAACATTCCTTTGATGCATGGTAAAGTAAGAGCAGGGCAGCATTGAGACAGTGGATCATAAAATTTACATAATTCGTCTATATTTTGAGATGTTTTAATAATATTAATGGGAAAGATAAATTTCAATTCAGTGTGTTTGTCATTATTAGTTAAATGTTCAAGTGTTACTTGAGTTTTTTGTAGTGGTGTATGTAAAATACACTGAATCCATTGTGTAATAAATGTCAGCCATATATTATCAATATTATTTTTTTTCATTTGAGAACTCAACCATTGTTGGTTTAGATTTTTAGTAAAATGTACATTTGCAAGGAGTTTATGTAAAAAAATACCAGGCATATGGCCGCGAGGAAAATTATGTGAAGTCAATGTTATATTGTTTGTTTGTTTTGTATTATTTTTTTTTATTTCATTTGTTTGTAGAGTTATTTTCTCGTTTATTAGTTTATTAGTACTAATTTTTTTTAGATCTGTATAGCTAGTAATGTGTCGTATTTCGTTTTTTATATTTGTATTCCATTTTTTATTTTTTATTTTTGATATTATATATTTACTTTGTTGCTGTACGATAGTTAAATTTTTTGAAGATTCAATAGGACACAGTACAATATCGCCATTGCTGTTTTGTGTTAATAAATTTATTTTTTTTTGAAGTAAAGTTAGATCACCAGGTATTCCTTGCTGTATAAGATGTCCTATAGCACTTAAATGTAAATCATGAATATTATTATTTATTTGGTGTTTTCTATGAATGATAGTTCCAATACCTATATAACATTGATACATAGAGCGTGTTAAAGCTACGTATAATAGCCTCATATCTTCTGATAGTCGTTCCTCTTCTGCTAGTATTAGATTCTTTGGATTTTTATCTAAATCTAAATATTTTTTATATTTTTTTCTATCGTGAAATAATGCATGTTTTGTTATGTAAAATGTTGCAGCAAATGGTAAAAATACCAATGGAAATTCTAGTCCTTTAGATTTGTGTATTGTAATAATTTTTATTAAATTGTCATTATTTTCTAATCGTAATTGATGATGAATATTAATGTTTGATTCTTGAATTTGCGATGATAACCATTTTAGCAGTTGATATTTATTGCTAAATTTTGATGAAGAGGCTTGAAGTATTTCGCCTAAATGTAATAAATTTGTTAGTTGTTGAGTGTTGTTATCAATATTAAGAAAATTTTTTTTTATTTTATGATCTTTTATTATTTTATGTAACATTGATAATACACCATGATTTTCCCAAAATGTATGGTAAGTTATAAATTTTTCTATCATATTTGCTTGTAAATTTTTATTTTTGTTAATTTTGTCTATAATTTTTGCATTAAATCCTAATAAAGAATTTACTAGTATTGTATTTAATAAATTGTTTGTTTTTTTTATTAATATTATCGCATGCAACAAAGATAATAATTCTTTTGCTTCTAATGTATTAAAAACATTATCTTGATTAGAAAGATAAATTGTAGAAATTTTAAATTGCGATAGATAATAACGTATGATAGATGCTTCATTACGATCACGTACTATTATTGCTATATCAGATGTTTTTAATAATTGGCAGTATTTTTTATTTGCTAGCCAAGCATTGTTTTTTTGAGTATGATTGATTAGTTTAGTTAGAGTTACAGCGCATTGTTGAGCCATGATTTTTTTGTATTCATTGATTTTTATTGTCTTTACAGGATTTAACCATAGACACATTGCTGGTTGTATTTTTTTGTTAATGATCAATTTTAATTGATCATTATGTGCAGTTGATTGTATTGAGTGAAAGGGGATTTCTTTAAAGATAAAAGGTGATTTTTTAGATTTAAATAATTGATTAATAGCATTGTTTATATTTGTTGATGATCGCCAATTGATGTTTAATGTATAGTGTGATTTGATTTTTTTTTTGGCGCATATATAAGTGAAAATATCAGCACCACGAAAAGTGTAAATTGCTTGTTTTGGATCACCTATTAATATTAATCCATTTTTTGAATTATTATAGTTATTATGGTTATATATCATATTGAAGATATGATATTGTTGTGTATTGGTATCTTGAAATTCATCAATTAATGTTATTGGATATTGTTTTCGTATTAATTGAATTAATTTTTTATTTTTTTTGTCAAGCAACATGTTGTGGACTAAATTAATAAGATCATTAAATCCTATTTCTGTTCGTATTTTTTTTTCTTGATATGCTATTTTACGTATTTTTTTTATTACTTGAATTAAAATATACGATTTTAATGACGGTGGATATAAAAATATTTTTTCTATAGAGTTAAATAATTCATGTGTGATTATATTTTGGTTATCAGTTATGATTGTTTTTATTTTTGATGTTTTGAATATCTTTAGTTCTTTTGGTATTTTATAATTAATAGTTTTTTCGTTAGCCCATCGGTTTATTATTTTTAGCAAATTTGATATTTTTTTATTATCATAATCATTACAATGAGTTTTTAAATGTTTTGTTACTATGTTGATAATATTTTGCGATGTATGCCATTTTTTTTTTATTTTTTCAATCAAAGCAATAATATTTTTATGGTGTGTAAGAATATCTATATTTTTTTCGTAAAGATAATAATGAATGGTAGGTAGTTCTCCTTGTAGATAAGGGAGAACATTATTCATTAGTTGTTCAGGGTTGGTCCAGTATGAAGAGATAATACTTATTACTTCTATAGGTAATGGATAACAGTAACGTCGCCAAAAATCTTTACATATTTCATGGTACAGATTTATTTCATTTTCTAATAATGAGAATTTAAATAACGTTCCTGATTCAAGTGGATATTGAGTAATGATACGTTGACAAAAACTGTGGATTGTACAAATAGCTGCTTGATTTATCTCTTCTTCTGCTCTTGATAATAGTGATATAGCTAGATTTATATTTTGTATTTTAATTAATAGTTTGGATGACATAGAGCATGTACTGTAACCGCATAGACATGCGATTTTAAGTTGGTGAATTTTTCTTTTTATTTTATTACGGAGATTGTCAGCAGTGATTTTAGTGAAAGTTACTACTAGTATTTCTTTGACGCTTAATGGTTTGAATAAGGATGTGTCATGTTTTAATCCTAATATTAAACGAAGATATATTATTATCAGGGTATAGCTTTTTCCAGTGCCTGCTGAAGCTTCAATAAGATGAGAGCCATAAAGTGGTAATGTTAATGGATCAAGATTTTGTATATTAATATTCACAATTTATTTAGATAATGTTGTGTTTTTTTATTTTATAAAAATTAGTATATATTAAAGATAATATTATAAATAGACCGCAAGTGTTATATTACAACAATTGTCTGTGAATGTTTCTATTTATTTCAGTATTGTATTGTAAAAATAATTAATTAATATTACGTAATATTTCATTAATTTTTGTTTTATTAATAGTGTTTATATCTACTTTTTTGACTATTACAGCACAATAGAGACTATACAGTCCATTTTTCGACGGTAAATTTCCAGGAACTACAACGGATCTTGCAGGTATTTTACCATAAAAAATGGCGCCTGTTTCTCTATCATATATTTTTGTGCTTTTCCCAATAAATACTCCCATAGAAATCACAGAACCTTCTTCTACAATAACTCCTTCTACGATCTCGGAACGAGCTCCTATAAAACAATCATTTTCAATAATAGTAGGGTTATTTTGTAATGGTTCTAATACTCCTCCAATACCTACTCCACCAGATAAGTGAACATTTTTTCCTATTTGAGCACATGAACCAACCGTTGCCCAAGTATCAATCATGGCGCCTTGATCAATATATGCTCCTATATTTACATATGAGGGCATTAGTATTGTATTTTTTGCTACATAAGCTCCATAACGTACATGTGTGGGTGGTACTACACGAATTTTTTCTTCTTGAAATTTTATATTATTCCAATTATTAAACTTATTAGGAATTTTATCAAAAAATTGTCCATCACCCCATTTTATTAGTTTATTTTTGAAAACGTAAAAGGAAAGAAGTATTGCTTTTTTTATCCATTCATGAGTAATCCAATTTTTATTTATTTTATTTGCAACTCGTAAAGTGCCATTATTAAGTTTATTGATAGTTGTTTTGATTGCATCATAAATTTCGGGACTGACTTTATTATGTAAAATTATCATTCGTTGTTCAAAGGCATCTTCGATTATTTTTTGTATGTTTTTCATATTTTACATGATTCCAATTATTTATAAGGTAAATGTACTATTTTTATTTATCCTGGATTTTACACGGTGATTGCGTTGAGCAATTATAAGATTTATAAGATAATTAAAAAATTTATTACAAATAGTTGTTACTTTTTTGTAAGGTAAGTATTTAAAATATATAAGTGATATTCGTTTAGAATATTTTTAATATTTTGCGAAATTTTAATGACTTTACAAAAAGTCATTATATTGTTCATAACAGCATGCTTATATTAGGTAAAGTTTAATTCAATAATTTTATTGAAATTTTATTTTAGTAAAGTTAATTTAATAATACTATTCGAATATATTTTTATGATTATTATATTGATAATATTAGTTGTTTGCACTGTTAATTATTTTTTGATCAATTAAATTTAATAGTTTATATTTTGTGTGTAATTATTTTGGGCAAGTGTTCATCTGAACGTATAGTTAAAATTTCGCATCCATCTGATGTAACTACAATGGTGTGTTCATATTGTGCAGATAAACTGTTGTCTTTGGTTTTAACTGTCCAACCATCATCCATAGTTTGTGTGTAAAAATTTCCAGCATTAACCATAGGTTCAATGGTTATTGTCATGCCTTGTTGTAAAATTATACTGTCGTCATGATTATCATAATGTAATACTTGTGGTTCTTCATGAAAATTTTTTCCAATTCCATGCCCACAATATTCTCTTACTACTGAAAATTTTTCTTTTTCAATAATTTGTTGAATTGTTTTTCCTATTTCACGTAATCTTATCCCTGGTTTAATTATAAAAATTGCTGCATACAGACTTTTTTCAGTTATTTTACATAATTTTTTTCCAATTACTGTTGGTTTACCTACTATAAACATTTTGGATGTATCTCCGTGCCATCCATCTTTAAGAATTGTAACATCTATATTTAGAATGTCACCTTCTTGTAATTTTTTATTATAGTTTGGGATTCCGTGACATACTTCTTCATTTACTGAAATACAAACAGATTTTGGAAAACCTTTATATCCGAGTGATGCTGCTATTGCTTTTTGTTTGTTGGTGATGTATTTGTGACATATTTCATCTAGCATTCCAGTACTAATACCTGGGTAAATATATGGTTTAATCATTTCTAATACTTCTGCTGCTAATTGTCCAACAAAGCGCATTTTTTTGATTTCATTAGGTTTTTTAATAGGGATGTTCATAAATTATCCATGATTGATATGAAAATGATTTTATTGTATTTATCTTTTCACATTAATTGCGTATCTTCAAGATTAAGTAATATTTTTATTGCTTTATAGATTAATTATAGGATATAAAAGGTTTATTTAATAGGAATATTATTCACATTGTAATTAGTATTTTGTCACATTTTTATCATAAATATAAATGTTTTGCTATTTTTTGATTTTATATGTAATTATAATTAGTTGTGGTTAATTAGTAAGTACTTATAGATTAGGTGACTCAATATTCATAAAATAGCATATTTATGAAGTAGTGCGCTTGAAGTTACTATATCCAAGGTAATGTCTTGTTGTATAATTATTGTTATTCGCATGTGGATATTTTGTAGTTAATTGTAATTATATGAGTAACATGTAAAACGAAAATTATAGTTATTTAATTTATATTTTATAAGGGGTTTTGTATATATGATAGATATTTCTATGCATGATTTGTTGAAAGCAGGTATTCATTTTGGTCATCAAACTCGTTATTGGCATCCTAAAATGAAGCCTTTTATTTTTGGTGTACGTAATAAAATACATATTATTAATTTAGAAAAAACGATTTTTATGTTTCAACATGCTTTAAATGAATTACATAAAATTGCTGTTTTGAAAGGTAAAATTTTATTTGTTGGCACTAAGAAGGCTGCTAGTATGGCTGTAAAAGAGGCGGCTATTAATTGTGATCAATTTTTTGTTAATCACCGTTGGTTAGGTGGAATGTTAACAAATTGGAAAACTGTTAGGCAGTCTATAAAAAGATTGAAAGAATTAAAAACTAAATCTCAAGATGGTACTTTTGAAAAATTAACAAAAAAAGAAGTATTAATTCTTAATCGAGAACTTGAAAAATTAGAAAATAGTTTAGGAGGTATTAAGGATATGGGTGGTTTACCAGACGCAATGTTTGCTATTGGTGCTGCCCATGAACGTATTGCTATTAAAGAAGCTAACAACTTGGGTATTCCGGTTTTTGCGGTTGTAGATACTAATTCTAGTCCAGATGGGGTAAATTTTGTTATTCCAGGTAATGATGATGCCATTCGTGCTATTAGTTTATATTTAAATATTGTGACTAATGTTATATGTATGGCCCGTTCGCAAATGACTACTAAGCACGTTAAAAGTGTTCTCAAAGAGATTAATTAATGATTATATAGATTAAAATCTGAATCTAAGATTTGGTTTTGTTATATTATTAAGTTTTAATATAAGTTTTACTTAGCATCAAATATTTAAAATAGTTAATAAGTATAATATTTAACTATCATTAATAACTAGACAGTTAGGATGTGATAATGATAAAAATTACTGTTGATATGGTAAAGAAATTGCGTCAACTTACCGGTATTGGTGTAGTGGAATGTAAAAATGCGTTAATAGCAACAAAAGGGAATATTGATAGTGCTATTAATAATATACGTAGATTAGGTTTAATAAAAAATGTTCAGAGAATGTCAAATTTAGCGATAGAAGGGATTATACTTGTAAAGGTTGTTAGAAATAACTATGGTGTTATGCTTGAATTAAATTGTGAAACTGACTTTGTTTCTAAAAATAGCATTTTTAAAGATTTTGGGAATAATGTTCTCGATACTGCAATTGTTGAATGTATTGTTGATTTAAATTTGTTGCGACTTAGGTTTGAAAAAGAATGTAATGTATTAATGAATAAATTTGATGAAAATATTAAAATTAATCGGTTTATTGTATTACGAGGTGATAAATTAGGTTGTTATATACATAATATGCGTATTGGTGTAATAGTTGATGGTTCGTTTATAACTGATGAATTATTAAAGTTTATTGCCATGCATATTGTTGCTAGCAATCCTAAATATATTAACGAAAATAATATACCTAAAGAGGTGATTCATCATGAATATGAAGTACAAATGGATATTGCTATGAAATCAGATAAAGCACCTGAGATTCATGAGAAAATAGTTAGTGGACGTATGGAGCAGTTTATTAATTCCGTTTCTTTATTGAATCAGCCATTTATAATGAATGAAAAACAAAATATTCGGCAATTATTAGATATGCATGGTGCAAAAATTAATAATTTTATTAGGTTAGAGGTTGGTGAAAATATCAAAAAAGATCATTAAAAGCCTGTATTTAATTAAATATAAATTTTGTAAAAAAAATTTGTTATGTCACTTTTTGGGTAAAAAAAAGTATTTAATATTTTATTGAGATTGTTTTTAAATATTAATTTTTGATAAAACAGATTTATTTTTAATATTTAATCAGATAATTATGCTTTGATAAGTCTTATTTACTTACGTGTGTTTAAATAATTTTTAATTTTCAAGGAAATAAGAGATATGGCCATATGTGCAAAACCTGTCTATCGGCGTATTCTACTTAAATTAAGTGGTGAGGTTTTGCAAGGTACTGATAGTTTTGGTATAGATGATAATATATTAGTTCGCATAGCTCAAGAAGTAGAAGAATTAGTGAAATTAAATATTCAGATAGGTATAGTAATAGGCGGTGGTAATTTATTTCGTGGGGCTGAATTGATAAAGGCGGCGGGTATTAGTCGTGTAGTTGCTGATCATATGGGGATGTTAGCTACTATAATAAATGGATTAGCTATTTGTAGTGTGTTACATAGTTTTTGTATTAAAGCTGATGTAATGTCAGCCATTTCTCTTTATGGTGTGTGTGATAGTTATAATTGGGTAAAGGCTATGCATTTGTTGCACAACCATCATGTAGTAATTTTTGTTGCTGGTACAGGCAATCCTTTTTTTACTACTGATTCCGCGGCGTGTTTGAGAGGAATTGAAATTAAGGCTGATGTAGTGTTAAAAGCTACTAAAGTTAATGGTGTATTCTCTACTGATCCAGTAAAACATCCTAATGCAATATTTTATGATCAACTGAGTTATCAAGATGTGTTAGAGAGAGAATTAAAAGTTATGGATTTAGCGGCTTTTACATTAGCTAGAGATCATGATTTACCTATACGTATTTTTAATATGAATAAGCCAAAGGCTCTCTGGAGGATAGTTATGGGGCATAAAGAGGGAACATTAATTACTAAATAGATAAAACATGATGAATATTTTATTTATATTGTAATGATTTTATTTTTTATTGAGATTAATATTATAGGAAATGGGTTATGATGAATGATATTAAAATAGATGCTGAAATGCGTATGAAAAAATGTGTTGAAGCTTTTGAAGATTATATAAATAAAATTCGTACTGGACGCGCTTCTCCTAATGTATTAAATGATATTCAAGTGAAATATTATGGGGTTTTGAGTCCTTTGCGTCAGTTGGCTAATATTATTGTTGAAGATTCATGTACGTTAATTATCAACGCATTTGATCATAAAGTCATTCCTATGATAATGAAAGCTATTATAAATTCTGATTTAGGTTTTAATCCTTTATCAGATGGTGCTATTATACGTATTACATTGCCGCCTTTGACTGAAGAACGTCGTCGATATTTAATTAAGGTTGTGCGAGTAGAAGCTGAAAAGGGTAAAATATCTTTGCGTAATATACGTCGCCTTTCAAATGATAAAATTAAATTTTTATTGAAAAATAAGATAATTAGTTTAGATGAAGAACATGTTTTGCAAGGAGAAATTCAAAAATTGACAGATTTGTGGGTGAAGAAAATGGATATTATTTTAGAAAAAAAAGAGTTAGAATTGATGAATGTTTAATTTTTTTCATTTCACGAATTTAAGATATCCTTTAGTTTTATTCATTATAGCGGATTATAATATAACTTTTATATAATTTTATGAAAAATATAATTATTTTAGGTAGTACTGGTTCTGTTGGATGTAATACTTTAAGCGTAGTAGAACAAAATTTTGATAAATTTAATGTTTATGCTTTGGTGGCTAAAAACAATGTTGATTTAATGATAAGGCAATGTTTAATTTTTCATCCTAAGTATGTGTATATGGCAAATAAAGCAGCAGCTATAAAATTAAAACATGATTTATCTTTTAAAAAGGATTGTACTAGGATTGAGGTATTATCTAGTTCGGATGATATTTGTAAATTAGTTGCTTGTGAAGAGGTGGATATAGTAATGTCGGCAATTGTTGGTATTGATGGTTTATTGCCTACTTTTTCTGCGGTACAAGCTGGAAAACAGGTATTGTTAGCTAATAAAGAATCCTTGGTTACTTGTGGACAATTATTAATGGAAGAGTTAAGAAAAAATAATGCTTGTTTACTTCCGGTAGATAGCGAGCATAATGCCATTTTTCAAAATTTACCTGTATCCTTTCAGCGGTCTTTAGGACGTGCATCTCTTGATGAATATAATATATCACGTATTATTTTAACTGCTTCTGGAGGACCATTTTTTTACATGCCTGTAACTCAATTATCAGAAATTACGCCAAAACAGGCTTGTAATCATCCCAATTGGTCTATGGGGAAAAAGATTTCTGTTGATTCTGCTACCATGATGAATAAAGGATTTGAGTATATTGCTGCACGATGGTTATTTAATGCGTCCGCTAAACAAATAGAAATTTGTTTGCATCCGCAGTCAATTGTACATTCAATGGTAAATTATATTGATGGTAGTACGTTAGCACAGTTGTCTGTACCAGATATGCGAATATCTATTGCATACGCCATGGCATATCCAGAAAGAATAACTTCCGGTGCAACTATGTTAGATTTTGTACGTTTAAAAACGTTAAATTTTTATCCAGTGGATAAAAATCGTTATCCATGTTTACAGTTAGCTATTACAGCAGGTAATTGTAGTCAGTCTTCAAGCATTATTTTAAATGCTGCTAATGAAGTTGCCGTAGAAGCATTTTTGTGTAAAAAAATTAGATTTACTAAAATTGCAAATGTTGTAGAACAAGTTTTGGATTCTTTAACAACTCAAGAACCTAGTAGTATTGAAGAAATTTTATGGATTGACCAAGAAGCCAAAAAAAGAGCAATTTTTAGTGTTGATTATTTTAGTAATTAGTGTAATTAGTTAATGGTTATTAATTATAATTATTTAACTATCATTAAAAATTGTATTTTATTTTTTTGGAGTATCAGTTATTCATTAAATATAAATTAAATACTCAAATTTAGAATGTCACATATTTATTTTTTTGGACACATTAGGATGTTATTGATTAAGGAAAAATGTAGGTATGATTTTTCTTCACAATCAAAGCAACTGTAAGCAATTAGTATCTTCTTCGCCACGTCATGTAGCAATTATAATGGATGGTAATGGTCGTTGGGCAAAAATTAGAGGCAAATTACATATTTTTGGCCACCGAGCGGGAGTGAAAGCAGTACGTAGAGCTGTTAATTTTGCTATTGCACATCATTTTGACGTATTAACATTATACGCTTTTAGTAGTGAAAATTGGAGTCGTTCTAGTCAGGAAGTTTCTGCTCTTATGAAATTGTTTTCACGTGTTTTAAATAATGAAATTAAATATTTACGTAAATATAATGTTCGTTTGTGTATTATTGGTGATATAAATCGTTTTAGTATACAATTACAAAACAGTATCCGTCGTTCTGAAAAGTTAACTCGTAACAACAATGGTTTAATATTAAATATTGCTGCAAATTATGGTGGTCGTTGGGATATTGTTCAAGGAGTTAAACAACTTGCAATGCAGATACGATCAGGTGTTTTAAATCCTGATCAAATAGATGAAAAAATATTATGCAGATATATTAGTATGAGTGAATTAGCCCCAGTTGATTTAGTAATTAGAACTGGAGGAGAGCATCGGATTAGTAATTTTTTACTTTGGCAAATAGCTTATGCCGAATTGTTTTTTACTGATGTATTATGGCCAGATTTTAATGATGCAGTTTTTGAAGGTGCGTTAGATGCTTTTGCACATCGAGAACGACGTTTTGGTGGGAGATTACAGGTGTAATGCTTAAAAATATAACACAAAAAAAAGATATTAATTGTTCATTAAAATGATGTCTTTAAAATATCGGTTAATTACATCTTTTATTTTAATTTTTATTGTTATAGGTATTTTATTTTTTTCGTCTATAGTAGTTTTTGAATTTGTTAGTTTTGCAGTATGTAGTTTATGTTTTTGGGAATGGGGTTTATTGGCAGGTTTAAAATTTATTCGTCAAAAAATATATTGGATGATCGTATGTGAATTATTGCTATTGTATGTAATGTTATTGTTTTTATTTCATCGATGTTTTGTTGTTTTGTTGTTATTTAAGTATATTATTTGGATTTTTTTGATTTGGTGGATTATAGTGTTGTTTCTTATTTTTTTTTATTCTACGAGTGTTATTTTTTTACGTAATTCTAGCATTATGCGATTATTATTTGGTATATTAACCGTTATGCCATTTTTTATAAGTACGTTGATATTACGTCAATATAATTATGATATTGATCCTTATATTGGTTCTTGGTGGTTATTATATTTTATGGTATTGATATGGAGTGTTGATTCTGGAGCATATATTTTTGGTAGTGTATTTGGTTGTCATAAATTAGCACCTAAAATATCATTTAATAAAACTTGGGAGGGTGTATTTGGAGGACTATTAACTTGTATAATTTTTGGTGTTATATTTTATAATTATACTCCAATAAATATATCGCCGTGTATTTTACTTATTTGTTCTACTATAACTGTAATATTTTCTATATTGGGTGATTTGTTTGAAAGCATGTTAAAACGTACAGCAAATGTTAAAGATAGTGGTAATATAATTCCTGGTCATGGAGGGGTTTTAGATAGAATGGATAGTTTAACTGCAGCGCTACCTGTGTTTGTTTATTTAATTCTATATTTTTTTAATGTTATTTAATTGTTAGGATTCATAATTATTAATATGTTAGATTTTTTTTGGAATGTTGCAGCATTTATTATTGCTCTTGGAACATTAATTATGGTCCATGAATTTGGACATTTTATTACGGCTCGTTATTATGGTGTAATGGTGGAGCGTTTTTCTATTGGTTTTGGAAAAATTTTATGGAGATATTATGATAAAAAAAATACTGAATATGTTATATCAGTAATTCCTCTTGGTGGTTATGTTAAAATGTTAGACGAACAAATTAATACAACAAAATCACAGCATGATTATAGTGCTTTTAATCAAAAAAAAATTTGGCAACGTGCTTTAATAGTTTTTGCTGGACCGCTTTTTAATTTACTTTTTTCTGTTGTGTTGTATTGGATAGTGTTTGTAGTGGGATTTTCAAGTTATCGACCTATTATTAAAGATATTATACCTAATTCTGTTGCAGATCAGATGGGTATGTCACCAGGTACGGAAATTAAATTTATTGATGATGTTGTAACGTCAGATTGGTATAAGGTTAAATCACAACTTATTGATAAAATAGGTCAAAAAGAAGTTAGTATTGGTACATCGTTTCTTGGTTCTTCTAGTATTAAGAAATATGTTATTGATTTACGTAATAGGGGTGATGATTTTGACCGGGAAGATCCTATTTTGAGTTTAGGCATTCTTGCTAGTGCACCACAAATTGAGTCTATTTTAACAAAAATTTATCCTGGCTCAGTAGCTATGAAAATGGGTTTACAAGTTGGCGACAAAGTTGTAGCAATTGATAATCAATTAGTAGATAATAATTGGCAAATATTTGCGACTAAAGTTAAAAATAGTCCTGGAAAAATGCTGAAAATTTCAATTGAAAGAGCAGGTTCTTTACTAGATATTAATTTAACACCTGATAAAAATATATTGATTGATGGTACGATAGAAGGATGTATTGGTGTTGTACCTAAAATTATTCCTTCATCAATGCATTACAATAACATAAATAGATTAGGATTATTGGATGCTTTTAATCAAGCTATATTAAAAAGTTGGCAAATGATTGATGTTACGGTTAATATGTTGGGTAAGTTAATAGTTGGGGATGTTGGATTAAGTGGTTTAAGTGGACCTATATCAATAGCACAAGGAGCAGGGCTTGCAGCAGAATATGGATGGAATTATTATTTTATGTTTTTAGCTATGATAAGTATTAATTTAGGTATCATTAATTTGCTACCTTTACCGGTATTAGATGGTGGTCATTTACTTTTTTTAATTATAGAAAAATTTAATGGTCAAGCAATTTCTTTACATGTACAAGATTTTAGTTATCGTGTAGGTTTTATTTTATTAGTGTTATTAATGTGTTTAGCGATTTTTAATGATTTATCTAGATTTTGTTAGTTGCATATCATGTTAATTAAATTAGAAATGATTATTAATATGATAACGGTGAGGCAATTATTCATAATTATATTAATTTTTGGTTATAATAATATATTACATGCTCAACAGTTTGTAGTAGAGAATATTGTTTTTGAAGGATTGCAACGTATTGATATAAAAACAGCTTTATCTAATATTCCTGTTTGCATAGGTGACATACTGGATAGTGATGATTTTAGTAAAATTATTAAATCTTTATTTGCTACAGGTAAATTTGAAAATATTCAAGTATTAAATATTGATAATTCAATTTTGGTTAAAGTTATTGAACGTCCTGTGATTGCTAACATTACTTTTCATGGTAATGAAATAATACAGGAGGATGTTTTGAAAGATATTCTAGAGTTACAAAATATACGAATTGGTAGTATGTTGAATTCTTTTGCTGTAATAAAAGCAGAAAAAGATTTGAATGATTTTTATTATAGTATTGGTAAATTTCAAGCAATAATCAGAATTATCGTTACGTCCCTTGTTAGGAATCGTGTTAATTTAAAAGTTGTTTGTAATGAAGGTAAATCGTCTAAAATAAAACAGATTAATATTAATGGTAATTATGATTTTAATAATCATCAGTTATTATCTAATTTTCAGTTTTATAATGCACATTGGTGGTGGAGTTTTATTAAGCATGATGAATATCAAAATCAAAAGTTGTTTAATGATTTATATTTTTTACGTAATTTTTATTTAAGTAAGGGTTACGCTAGATTTAATATTTGTTCTACTCAAATTAATTTAACACCTAGTAAGGATGATGTGTATGTTACTTTATATGTTAATGAAGGGGTTAAATATGTATTTTCAGACATTGTGATCAAATGTCACGCATTGTCATTTTTTCCTCAAATTAATAAATTAGTTAATATTAATAAGGGTGAATTGTATAATAACTTAAGAATTGAAAGGATAAAGAATGATATTAAATGTTTATTAGGTAATAACGGTTATATATATCCTAATATATCAATCAATGAAAAGATTGATGATTTTAATAAAGAAGTGGAATTAGAAATTTTGATAGACATAGGTAATAAGTTTTATGTTCGTAAAATAATTTTTGAGGGAAATTATCTTACACAGGATAAAGTGTTGCGTCAGGAGATGAAACAAATAGAAGGAACATGTTATAATAATAATTTTGTGGAACAAGGTAAAGAACGCTTAGAACGTCTTGGATATTTTGATGTAGTTGAAATACAAGTAGAACGTATATCCGATATATCAGATCAAGTAGATGTAATTTACAGAGTAAAAGAACGTAATACTGGTAGCATGAATGTTAATTTAGGCATGGGTACTGAAAGTGGTATTAATTTTCAGTTCGGGATACAAGAAGAAAATTGGTTAGGTACAGGTAATATTTTTAGTTTTAATGGTGTTAAAAATAATTATCAAATTTATACAGAATTTTCGATGTTTAATCCTTATTTTACTATAGGCGGTGTAAGTTTAGGTGGAAAATTATTTTATAATGATTTTAATGCAAATCATACTGAATTAGCAGACTATGATTTGAAAAGTTATGGTGTAGATATAAACATTGGTTTTCCTATCAGAGAATATCATTCGTTGAATTTAGGCATAGATTATGTATATAATAATTTAAGTAGTATGAAACCTCAGGTAGTAATATGGCGTTATTTAAAAACAAACGATATGATGCCAAAAATTATGTTTAATACACAATTTGATACTAATTTAAATTTTAGTGTTAGGGATGTTTTTTTAGTTCTTGGTTGGCATTATAACAGATTAAATCGTGGTTATTTTCCTACATGTGGGGTATGCGCTCGTTTTTCTAGTAAAATTACGACTCCAGGTTCTGATAATGAATATTTAAAAATTATTTATGATTCTGACTGTTATGTGCCTTTAAATAGTGATGCTACTTGGGTTCTTATGCACCGTATACGTATCGGGCATTCTATTGGAATGCATAATAAAGATACGCCTTTTTATGATAATTTTTATGCAGGAGGTGTCAATAGTATCCGTGGATTCAGATCTAATACTGTTGGTCCCAAAGCAGCATACTATAAATTTAATGGTAATGATAGTAATTATGATGAATGTACGATAGAAAATTCTAGTGATGCTATAGGTGGTAATGCAATAGCTGTTATTAAAGGTGAATTGATAGTGCCTATGCCTTTTTCGCATTTAAAAAATATTGGCAAGATAGTACGCACTTCTTTGTTTTTAGATATAGGTAGTGTTTGGGATACTGTTTGGAGAGATACAGTTAATACTCGTGCTGCTGGTATTTTGAATTATAGTAGTTCAAGAAATGTTAGAATATCTAGTGGTATTGCTATACAGTGGTTATCTCCTTTTGGACCGGTTATTTTATCTTATGCACAGTTGCATAAGAAATATGCAGGAGATCAGTTAGAACAATTTCAATTTAATATTGGTAAAACATGGTAATTTTTATGTATTAAGATATTTTTTTAATGTTGATATCATATTGTATGTGATTAATTTTGTGATCAAAACAAAATAAATAATCACACTGTGTTTATTAAGGTGTTTTGTTTTATATCTTAGGTATTAAGTACATTAATTTTATATTTACGTTCTTTATAATATAGGTGATCATAGTGAATAAATTTTTCTTTTTCATGATATTAATTATGTTACAGTTTTCTATGGTTTTTGCTTCAGATAAAATTGCAGTAGTTAGTATATCTGATATTTTTCAACATTCTGTTCATCGTGAAAAAGTGGCTAAACAACTTGAAGATGAGTTTAAGGATCGTGCAGTTGAATTACAAGTTATGGAACGCGATTTACAAGAAAAAATGCATAATTTTCAACGTGATTTTTCTAATATGGATGCTCATGAACGCGAGATGTTGGAAAAATCAGTAATGGCGCAACGTGAAGATTTTTCTAATAAAGCAAAGGCTTTTCAACAAGATAATCATTATCGTCAAACAGAAGAACGTGATAAAATATTGAACATTATTCACGATGCCGTGAAAAAAGTAGCTGTAAAAGAGGGTTATGATGTGGTTTTTGATGCTAGTGCAGTAGCTTACGTACATAATGTTAAAGATATTACTAATGATGTATTAAAACGGATTAAATGATTAATGTTTCCAATTAAATTATCTAATTTAGTTCAGATTTTGGGAGCTCGCTTACATGGAGATGGTGATATCATAATTACTGGCATTGCTTCTATAGTAAATGCTCATCCTGGTCAAATTACTTATTTATCAGATGTAAGGTTGCGTAAAAGACTTCTTTCTTGCCGTGCTTCAGCAGTTCTTCTGTCCGAGAAAGATTTAAAATTGTGTAAAAGCGCGGCAGTTATAGTTAATGACCCTTATCTTGCTTATGGCAAGATTGCACAATTGATAAATACTTTTTCTTCTCCAGAAGCAGTAAGTAATGTTGGAGTTGGTGTTGCTTTAGCATCAGACGTTGTGTGTGGTCAAAGAGTTGTGATTGGTGCTAATGTCACTATTGATACTGGAGTAATATTAGGTGATGATGTAAATATTGGACCGGGTGCTGTTATAGGTAAAAATACACAAATAGGTGCAGGAACATATATTTTGGCTAATGTTACTATATATCATGGGGTTAAAATAGGTAAATGTTGTGTGATACAATCTGGTACGGTTATTGGAAGTGATGGGTTTGGTTATGCTAATGATTGTAAAAATTGGATTAAAATTCCTCAATTAGGTACAGTGATCATTGGTGATCGAGTAGAAATAGGATCTTGCACAACAATTGATCGTGGTACATTAGATGATACTACTATTAGCGATGGGGTTATTATAGATAATCAATGTCATATTGCACATAATGTAGTGATTGGTAAAAATACTGCGATTGCTGGTGGGGTAATTATGGCTGGTAGTTTAACTATAGGTAAATATTGTAGGATAGGTGGTGCAAGTGTTATTAATGGTCATATTAAAATTTGTGATAAAGTAACAATTACCGGTATGAGTATGGTAATGAAAAATATTACTAAACCTGGTGTATATTCTTCAGGAGTTCCAGTACAACCAAATAAAATATGGCGAAAAACTGCAGTATTAGTCATGAATATAAATGATATTAATAAGAGAATAAAAATTATTGAGCAAAAATTAGTTAAAGATTGATATTATTTATTCCTGTAGAATGAAACCACGTTCAAATATTTATTTTAAAATTATTTGGTGGTTTTTTTATTATTTTATTGAAAGGTATATCTATATATTATTAATGCAGTATTTTTATTGAGACAGGGAATAGTATTTTGACAGTTGATTCCGATATTTTGCATATTGAAGAAGTATTAGATCTTTTACCCCATCGATTTCCATTTTTATTAATCGATCGTGTGTTAAATTTTGAACAAGGAAAATTTTTAAAAGCAGTGAAAAATGTTACTTTTAATGAACCATTTTTTCAAGGACATTTTCCAGGTAGGCCTATTTTTCCGGGTGTATTAATTTTAGAAGCTATGGCTCAAGCGACAGGTATTTTAGCATTTAAAAGTTTTGGTAAACTGAAGTCGGGTGAACTGTATTATTTTGCTGCTATAGATGAAGCTAGATTTAAACGTCCAGTTGAACCTGGAGATCAAATGATAATTGAAGTTAAATTTATTAAAGAACGTCGTGGTATTGCACGTTTTAAGGGTGTTGTGCAAGTTAGTAATGAAATGGTTTGTGAAGCATTAATGATGTGTGCACGTCGTAGAGAGACTTAAATTCGTGATTCATCATTCCGCTTTTATACATCCTAGTACTATTATTGAGGAAGGCGCTGTTATTCATGCTAATGTGTATATAGGACCATTTTGTTTTATTGGTTCACATGTTGAAATAGGAGCTCGTACATTACTTAAATCTCATATTGTAATAAATGGCATTACTTATATTGGTGAAGATAATCAAATATATCAATTTGCTTCTCTTGGTGAAATAAATCAAGATTTAAAGTATTATGGAGAAAATACTCGTACAGAAATTGGCAATCATAATTTAATTAGAGAAAATGTTAGTATTCATCGCGGAACTGTACGTGGCGGGAAAATAACTCGAATAGGTAATAATAATTTATTAATGATTAATGTACATGTTGCACATGATTGTATGATTGGTAATTATTGTGTTATGGCTAATAATGTTACTTTAGGAGGTCATGTAGTAATTGATGATTATGCTATTATTGGTGGTATGACTGCAATACATCAATTTTGTATTATTGGATCTTATGTTATGATAGGTGGCTGTTCTGGTGTAGCTCAAGATGTTCCGCCATTTGTGATTGCTCATGGTAATCATGCAAAGCCTTTTGGATTAAATATTAAAGGGTTGAAAAGAAAAGGTTTTGATCGCGCTGCATTACGTGCAATTACTTCTGCTTATAAAATTCTTTACCGTAGTAATAATACAATTGAATGTGCTAAATTAAAGTTGGAATTTTTATCTATAAAATATCCAATTATAAAAACTTTTGTTGATTTTTTATTTCGATCTAAACGTGGAATTATTCGTTAATTATTATGTCGTCACGATCTGTTATTATAGGACTAGTAGCTGGTGAAGTTTCAGGTGATATCCTTGGAGCTGGTCTTATGCGTGCATTACGCAGTCATTTATCAAATGTGCGTTTTGTTGGTGTTGCAGGTCCACGTATGCAAGCCGAGGGTATGGAAGTTTGGTATAATATACAAGAATTATCAGTCATGGGTATTATAGAAGTAATAGTACGGATACCACGTATTTTATATATCCGTTATGATTTAATTCGTCGTTTTTCTATTTTGAAACCTGATGTTTTTATTGGTATTGATGCTCCAGATTTTACAATTTCATTAGAAAGAAGTTTGAAAAAACGTGGTATTATTACTATTCATTATGTTAGCCCATCTATATGGGCTTGGAGAAAAAAGAGAATATTTAAAATAGGTTTAGCTACGCATAATATTTTGTCTTGTTTACCTTTTGAAAAGAGATTATACGATAAATTTAATATACCTTGTCAATTTATTGGTCATACTTTAGCTGATTTATTACCATTAGATCCAAATAAAGACGCGGCGCGTCGTGAATTAAATATTCCTGTTAATGCTTATTGTTTAGCATTGTTGCCTGGTAGTAGAAAAAGTGAAGTTAAAATGTTATCTGATATTTTTTTACGTTGTGCTAAATTATTGAATAAACATTTTTATAATCTTAACATTTTGGTGCCATTAAGTAATCAAGCGTTAATTAATCAGTTTTTAAAAGTTTATTCAAAAGATATGACATTACGTATTTTAAGTCATTATTCATCATATCAAGTAATGGTTGCTGCTGATATAGCATTATTAGCATCAGGTACAGCTACTTTGGAATGTATGTTAGCTAAGTGTCCTATGGTAGTTGGTTATCGTTTAAGATTTTTAACGTTTGTATTAGCAAAATTTTTAGTTAAAACTCCTTGGATATCTTTACCCAATTTATTAGCTGGAAGTGAATTGGTAAAAGAATTTATTCAAGACAAATGTCGATCTGAATATTTGGCGGATGCATTAATTACTTTATCAAAAGATCATGCAAGGCGTGTTATATTACAAAAAATTTTTCGTGAATTACATCAACAGATTCGTTGTAATGCGGATGAACAGGCGGCAAATGCAGTGTTGAAATTTATTGATTAAATTTTTTATTAAAATAATAAAGTAGTAGGTATTTATCATGTATTTTTTTGGTAGTATGTCAAATAAGTTAATTGCTGGCGTTGACGAGGTTGGTCGTGGGTCTTTAGTTGGTGCAGTAGTTGCTGCTGCTGTTATTTTGGATCCTAAAAAGTTAATATTTGGATTAAAGGATTCTAAAAGATTAAATGAAAAAACACGTCTTTCTTTGTACAAAAATATAATTAAATATTCAATTTCTTGGGGTATGGGTCGTGCTGAAAAAGAAGAAGTAGATGATTTAAATGTTTTTCAAGCGACCATGTTAGCAATGCAACGTGCTGTAATGAATCTGTCGGTACTGCCGGATTATGTATTAGTAGATGGCAACCGATCTCCATTATTTCCTATGCCTTCTAGGGCAATAATAAAAGGAGATAATAAAATTATGTCGATAAGTGCTGCATCAATTTTAGCTAAAGTTAATCGTGATAAAGAAATGATTGCATTGGACTTACAGTTTCCGGAATATGGTTTTTCTAAAAATAAAGGGTATCCTACTGTTTTTCATTTAACAAAATTAGCGTTGCATGGGCCTACTATACATCATAGATATAGTTTTAGTTCAGTTAAAAGGTATTGTAATTAAATGTACGTAGTTAATGTTTTAAAATTTTCTTATTTTTATTTTTTATTAAAAAATGCCTGAACCAAAATTCATTCATTTACATGTACATAGTGATTATTCTATGATTGATGGCATTTGTAAAGTAGATGAGTTATTAAAACAAGCATCTTATTTTAAAATGCCTGCATTAGCTCTTACTGATTTTAGTAATTTATTTGGTTTAATTAAATTTTATAATTTAAGTTGTAATTTTGGCATTAAACCAATTATTGGTGTCGATTTTTTGTTTAGTAGTAATATGTTCAATGAAACTACGTGTGAATTAACATTTTTAGTTATTAATAATATTGGTTATCGTAATTTAAAATTATTAATTTCTAAAAGTTATCGGTGTGGCTATACTGATTTAGGACCTGTCATTAATCGTAATTGGTTAATTGATTATAATGAAGGATTAATTATTATTTCGGGATGTAAGGGAGATGTGGGTAAATATTTGGTAAACGATAATATATTAGGTGTAAATAGATCATTATCGTTTTATGAACGTTATTTTTCTAATAGATATTATTTAGAAGTATTACGTACAGGTCGTTATAATGAAGAAATATATCTTAATGCCGTGGTAGAATTAGCCAAACGTAAGGGTTTGCCGATAGTTGCTACTAATGATGTGCGTTTTTTAAAAAAAGCAGATTTTGATATTCATGAAATTCGTGTCGCTATTAATCAAGGTCGTACTATTGATGATAACAATCGATCACGTATTTATAGTGTTGAACAATTTATGAAAAGTGAACAAGAAATGTGCGAATTATTTTCTGATTTACCAGAATCTTTGGTTAATAGTGTAGAAATTGCACGTCGTTGTAATGTAATAATTGAATTTGATAAATTTTTTTTACCACAATTTTCTACAGGAAGTGTATCTGCAAAAAAATTCTTGATTATGCATGCACAGAAAGGTTTAGAAAATCGTTTAATTTCTTTATTTCCAAATTCTGAGGAGAGGTTGTTAAAAAGACCAATATATGATGCCAGATTAAATACTGAACTAAAAATAATTAATCAAATGGGTTTTCCGGGTTATTTTTTAATTGTGATGGAATTTATTACATGGGCTAAGAATAATGATATACCAGTTGGTCCTGGTAGAGGTTCCGGTGCAGGTTCTCTTGTAGCATATGTATTAAAAATTACAGATATTGATCCGTTGCTTTTTGATTTATTGTTTGAACGTTTTTTAAATCCAGAACGAATATCTATGCCAGATTTAGATATTGATTTTTGTATGGAAAAACGAGATCAAGTTATTGATCATGTAATTGAAATTTATGGTAAATATTCAGTATCTCAAATTATTACATTTGGTACTATGTCTGCTAAGGTAGTTATTCGTGATGTTGGTCGCGTTTTAGGTTATCCATATGCTTTTGTTGATCGTATTTCAAAATTAATTCCTGTAGAAATTGGTATAACTCTAGATAAAGCATTATGCATCGAAATACAGTTACGTGAATTATATGAAAATAATGATGAGGTCAAAACTTTAATTGATACGGCATGCAAATTAGAGGGAATTGTGCGTAATGTGGGCAAACATGCTGGAGGCATAGTCATTTCTCCTACCGATATCACTAATTTTTCACCATTATATTATGATTCTGATAGTAAATATCCTATGACACATTTTGATAAAGATGATATAGAACGAATTGGTTTAGTAAAATTTGATTTTCTTGGGTTACGTACTCTTAGTATTATTGATTGGACGTTAAAGATGGTTAACAAGAAACAAATAAAAAGGGGATTACCTCTTGTTAATATTTCTTCTATTTCTTTAAAAGATAAAAAAAGTTTCAGTCTTTTACAAAGTACTGAAACTCGTGCAGTATTTCAATTAGAATCTTGGGGTATGAAGAAGCTTATTAAAAGATTAAAACCTGATCGTTTTGAAGATATAATTGCATTAGTGGCTTTGTTTCGTCCAGGACCGCTGCAGTCAGGTATGGTGGATAATTTTATTGCTCGAAAACATGGGCATGAAATTATTTCGTATCCTGATATTCAATGTCAACATGAATTGTTACGACCAGTACTTGAATCAACTTATGGTGTTATTTTATATCAAGAGCAAGTTATGAAAATTGCACAAGTATTAGCAGGGTATACTCTTGGTAGCGCAGATTTATTACGTCGTGCTATGGGAAAGAAAAACATGGAAGAGATGATTAAACAACGTGATATTTTTAAACATGGTGCTAATGTATTGGGTATTAATAGTAAATTATCAATGAGAATTTTTGATTTAGTTGAAAAATTTGCTGGTTATGGATTTAATAAATCTCATTCTGCTGCTTATGCATTAATTTCATATGAAACGTTATGGTTAAAAGCTCATTATCCTGCAGAATATATGGCTTCAGTATTGAATGCTGATATAGATAATATAGAAAAAGTAGTTGAAATGATAGATGAATGTTATAGGATGAAATTACGAATATTACCTCCTAATATTAATATTAGTGAATATCGTTTTTATGTAAATGATAAACAGGAAATTGTTTATGGTATGGGTGCTATTAAAGGCATAGGAGAAGGATCTGCAGAATCTATTGTAAAAGCCCGTAGTAAATATGGTAATTTTCATAAATTACTTGATGTTTGTTTGTATACTGATTTTAAAAAGTTAAATAGACGAGTATTAGAAAAATTGATATTATCTGGTTCGTGTGATTGTTTTGAAGTGGATCGATCAAAATTAATTGAGTCGATAAATAACACTATTAAATTTGCAAATCAGTATATTAATAGCAAAAATAGTGGTCAGCAAGATATGTTTAAAGTTTTAGAGGATAAATGTTCTAATAAATTATCTGGTAGTGACAGATATGTAAGTTCTAAGCAAGTAATATTAGAAGGAGAAAAGAAGGCTCTTGGTTTTTATTTAACAGAGCATCCTGTTTTGCAATATTTAGAAGAAATTAAATATTATGATGATAACATATTACATATAGCAGATATTTCTTCTCTATATTGTGGAAAAATTATTTCTATATTTGGTTTAATTATTTCATCGAGAGTAATTATAACTAAAAGTGGTCATCGATTATGTATATGCGTATTAGATGATCATTCCGGAAGAGTAGATGTTTTATTTTTTTCCAATATGTTAAAAAAATATCAAAATTATTTACAAAAGGATCAAATTGTTTATATACAAGGACTGTTAAAGATATATGATGTAAATAGTTCTTTTAAAATAATAGCTTATAAATTGGTGGATATTGATGAAGCACGTAAAAATTATGTACGTAGATTAATTATTTACTTAAATGAGAAGCAAATTAATGATCATTTTTTACACGGTTTAAAATTATCTTTAAAACCGTATTTAGGCGGAATCATTCCAATATATATTTTTTATCAGAAACAAGGTATATGTACATATTTGCGTCTTGGATCTTTTTGGAAGGTATTTATTACTAATGAATTATTAAATAATTTATATTCTTTAATTGGAGGTCAACAGATTAAGTTAGAATTTTATTCAAAACGGAGATAATTATGAATTTAAATTTTCTTGATTTTGAACAACCAATTATAGATTTGGAATCTAAGATTGATGCTTTAACAGCAATAAGTCTTCAAGATAAAGAATTATCTATTAATCTTAAAGAAGATATAAAAAAACTACGAGAAAAAAGTGTTGAATTAACTCGTAAAATATTTTCTAATTTAAGTTCTTGGCAAATTACTCAATTAGCAAGACATGCTCAACGACCTCATACATTAGATTATATAAAATATATTTTTACAGATTTCGATGAATTGTTTGGAGATCGTTTGTATGCTGATGATAAGGCTATTGTTGGAGGGATAGGACGTCTTAATTCTAGACCGGTTATGATTATAGGTCACCAAAAGGGTCGGGAAATTAAAGAAAAGGTTTTTCGTAATTTTGGAATGCCTGTTCCTGAGGGTTATCGCAAAGCTTTACGATTAATGAAAATGGCTGAACGATTTCAAATACCACTAATTACTTTCATTGATACCCCGGGTGCTTATCCGGGAGTAGGAGCTGAAGAACGTGGACAGGCTGAAGCTATTGCTAATAATTTACGAGAAATGTCTTGTTTAAAAATACCTATAGTTTGTACAGTTATTGGTGAAGGTGGGTCAGGTGGTGCATTAGCGATTAGTGTTGGTGATAGAATTAATATGTTAGAACATAGTATATTTTCTGTTATTTCTCCAGAAGGTTGTGCTGCTATTTTATGGAAAAATGTTAAAAAGGCTCCTATTGCTGCTGAAGCGATGGGTATTATCGCTTCTAAACTAAAGGAACTTAAACTTATTGATAGTATAATTTTAGAACCATTAGGCGGGGCACATAGAAATTATTCTGTAACTGCGAAATCTGTAAAAAAACAATTGTTATCAGATTTAGCTGAATTAGATTCTTTTAATAAAACTGATTTAGTAAATATTCGTTATCATCGATTAATGCAGTATGGATGTTTTTAAGGATATGATTATCTTATTATCATAAGATAATGTAATAAAATATTATTTAAGTGGAAATGTTGATATTTTAATTTTTTTATGAAATATTTAACAGACAATAAGATTAATAATAATTTTATAGAAGTAATATCTTGAATATAGTATTTGTTTGTTGAGTATGAATATTGTTAATATAAAAATTATTTATATAAATAAGTGCGTGATGTAAAATTATTATTATATTTTGAATAAGCAAGATAAATTTTACCTAATTTATAGACGCATTAAATTAGATTAGAATGGATTAATAATAAAATAAATATAACAATAATATTGTATTGTAAATAATTTTAAATATATTTTTTGGTTTTATGTATGTTAAATCTGAAAATATTTGATAAACGTTTATTTTATAAAACATTATATAGCCAAGTAGCAAGTAGTATAATTAATCATTCACATTTAGTATTGGCATTTAGTGGAGGTTTAGATTCTACTGTTTTGCTTTCTATTTTAACTGAGTTGTATTATCAAAATAAAAAATCAAAAAATATTAAATCCTTGTTTAAATTAAGAGTAGTACATATTCATCATGGTTTGAATGATTGTGCCGATAAGTGGGCTAGACATTGTTTGAAACAATGTCTAGCCCGTAAAATTATGTGTAATGTTATACATATTAATTGTAGTAAAAAAAATAAATTTGACGGTGGTATGGAAGCTACAGCTCGACATCTTCGAAATAAAGTATTATTTGATAATTTAAATGTACAAGAAATATTATTGACTGCCCATCATTTGGATGATCAAGTTGAAACTTTTTTACTTGCTTTAAAACGAGGTAGTGGTCCTACCGGGTTATCGTCTATGTCTGCATATGGGTATAATCAAAAGTTATTGCGTCCTTTGTTATCTTTTTCTCGATTGCATTTAGAGATGTATGCTCGTGATAAACAATTGAATTGGATTGAAGATAATAGTAATAAGGATATTCGCTTTGATAGAAATTTTTTGCGTATTTGTGTTTTACCTATTTTTAGCAAACGCTGGCCGCATTTTGCTAGTGCAGTTGCACGTAGCGCTCGTATATGTGCGGAACAAGAAGATTTATTAGATGAATTGTTGTTAAATAAATTAATTAGTTTAATCACTATAAATGGTAGTTTGCTGTTTAATTTATTAATTAAAATGAATGTTCACATGCGTCATGCATTATTGCGTCGTTGGTTAATAATTAGTTATGGTATAAAGAAATTACCTTCTTATGTTCAATTAGATCGTATTTGGCATGAAGTAGCACTTAGTCGTCGAGACGCCCGTCCCATTGTACGTTTTAATAATTTTTTAATTCGTCGTTTTCGTGATCAATTATATGTATTGCCTTTACAAATGATAAATAGTATTAATAGTATTAGGTTATCGTGGTTATCTGTTGATGTCCCCATTGTTTTACCGTTGAATTTAGGGTTATTAATTGCACTACCATTTAGTAATGTTGTGTTGGTGAAAAAAAAGTGTCCTTTTTGTAAACAAGGAATGGTTTTTTTATCTATTTTTTACCATTCTTCTATTAATATTAAAATATCAGCTTCCTGCGTTGTTCGAGCTCCTTATAAAGATGAAACAATTTCGATACAGTTTGGTGGCGCTTTCCCTGGTTTATTACATGTTATTGGTAGAGATCGTAGTAGAACTTTAAAGAAGCTTTGGCAGGAATTTGATGTTCCACCATGGTTACGTAGTCGCATACCATTATTATTTTATGATAAAAAATTAATTGCTGCTATTGGAATATTTATTACCGTAGAAGGTGATATACAGTCAAGTAGCGTGGAATGCAGAAAGATAAGGATATTTTGGTCAAATAGGTAACCTTTGTATTCATTTTAATAAACATAATGTAATAAAACATTAATAATTATGTAAATTTTATACACTTATTTTTTTAATAAAATTATTATTGTTTTTAGTAATTAGTATTTTGTACATATTAAATAATATTTTAAATATTTTTATTTTTGATACATTAAATAATATATTTTTTATGTTATTACTTTTACTAGATAGTTTATTATAGTATCAATTTTTATTCTTTGATTTTTACCACTTCTTCTATTTTTATATTCTGTTTCGTTTTGTTTTAAAGTACGCTCACTGATTATAATAATATGTGGTATGCCAATTAATTCTATATCAGCGAACATTTTACCTATGCTTTCTTTTCGATCATCTAATAAAACATCTATCTTGAGAAGAGACAGTTGATGATAAATGTTTTCTGAAATTTGTTTAACTTCTGTTGATTTATGCATATTAATTGGTATAATTGCCACGTTAAATGGAGCTAGTATATCTGGCCATAGTATTCCTTGTTGATCATGGTTTTGTTCAATATTAGCTGCAATCATACGGCCAATACCAATACCGTAACAACCCATAGTTATTGTTAAAAGGTTATTATTGCGGTCTTTAATTTTTATTTTATTTGAGTATTTATCTCCTAATTGAAAAATATGACCTATTTCTATGTTTTTTTTAGTTTTTAAAATTTTTTTCCCATTAAGGGTATGGTTATTGTGTACGATTTTTCTTAAGTCTGCAATTTGGGGTAAAGGTAAATCTCTATGCCAATTAATTCCAAAAAAATATTTATCATCTATATTAGCACCAGCAATAAAATCGTTCATAGTTGCTACATTGTAATCCGCAATTAATGGTATAGGTAAATTAATTGGTCCTAATGATTTAGGATCGGTTCCAATAGTGAGACGTATTTCTTGTTCATTTGCAAAAGATAGAGGAACAGCAATTTGGGGTAATTTTTCCGCTTTTTTCTTATTAAGTTGATGATCGCCTCTTATAAGTAAGGCTATTAAAGAGAATCCGGTATTTTTTTTTGCATGAACTATTAACGTTTTTACAATTTTTGTTATGGGCACATTAAATTTTCTTATTAAATCATTAATATTTTGAGATTTAGATGCGGATATTAATCGTATAATTTCTTTAGAATTTTTAGATATAAGTTTTGTATTTTTAATTGGGTTGTTACTAGAAGGATCATTAGATTTTATAGAATAAGTTATATGATTTTTATTATATTTAGTTATGGCTTGAAATTCATGTGAAATATTGCCCCCAATAGTTCCATTGTCAGCTTGGATTGTAAAAAATTTTAATCCTATTGTAGTAAAAATATTAGTGTAAGCTTGATACATTATTTCATAGGTTTGTTGTAGCGATTTTTGATTACTGTGAAATGAATAACCATCTTTCATAATAAATTCTCGAGTTCTTATTATACCATAACGTGGTCTTATTTCATCACGAAATTTAGTACTGATTTGATACATGTTAAGAGGGAGTTCTTTATAAGAACTAATTTGTTTATTAATTAAGTCTGTGATAACTTCTTCGTGAGTTGGTCCTAATAAGAAAGATTTTTCATTGCGATTTTTAAATTTTAATAATTCTGTTCCATATTTTGTCCATCGACCACTTTTTTCCCATAAACATGCTGGTTGGATAAGTGGCATATTAATTTCTAATGCTCCTATTTTGTTCATTTCTTTACGTATAATTTTTTTTGCTTTTTGTAATACACGAAGTCCCGTTGGTAACCACGTATATAATCCTGATGCTAATTGATATATCATTCCAGATTTTAACATTAGTTGGTGACTTTTAATTTCAGTATTGTTGGGATTTGTTTTAAGTGTTAATAATAAATATTTACTAGTTTTCATTTTTTTATGTATTTTATTATATACACATTATAGTTGATTTTTGTGATGAATAAACTGTTATTCTTTTAGTATATATATATTTTATTTGAGTATAGTATACGTCTATTACATACATAGTGTTAAGTTTATTTTTATAAGTTTTTGTTTTAATTAATTAATTAATCCTATTCCTATAGGATTTTCTATCCTATATATACATAGTGTGTGTATATTTTTGTTAAAATGTTACGATATTTTTCAATACCAATATTTTTGATTAAAATTAGATTATTTGCGAGATTTTAACATTGTTTTTTGTACATGTGTTAAGTTTAATTATATTGTATCTAATATCAGAAGATATTTTGATTGTTTTTAGTAAGCTAATTATAGTCTTATTTTATGAATATTTATTCATGTATTTTTAATAAAATATTTTCTAAACATTTAATAATATATTTTAAGTTAAATTAAATCATAAAAATCGTAAAGATATATATAACATTTAAAACATGTGTTGTTATTTATAAATCAATTTCCAGACAATTAGTGAGAATCTAAAATAAAAAAATTTTTATTAGAAGATGCATCAATAGTTTATAATTATAAACTATTGATGGTGTTATTGTGTTATTTTGTTTATTAATAATTACAGTGCAAACATTTAGTAAATTGTATTAAAACATGCACCGGTATAAATTTATTAAATGTTTGTAAAGTTAATTTTGTATTGAATTTTAATTATCATTATATATGTATTGTATTTTTATATATTGTTTTTTATAAATTATATTAATAGTACATATTGTTATGTATTTAAAATTTTAATATATAACGAAGGTAAGTTTATAACATGATGGATGCGTTATACCAATAAAATTGGTAGTGTACATATAATATTATTTTTAATATTTATTTTATAATAATTTTTTGAGATTATTCATTAATAAGCTAAACCACGGCCATAATAATCCGTCTATTACACTACCTAAGAATATTTCTGGTCTAAACAAAATGTTATTTATTAGCATGTCAATAATTATAATAATTGTTTTTGTTATTAATGAAAGTAACATAATAATAAAAATTTGTTTATAAATAATTAAGTTATGTAGTGGTTGTAAGTAAAATACTATAAAATATGCGAGCATACTAAATACTAATGAATGTATTCCTAATGTAGAACCTAAAATTAGGTCTGTAATTAATCCTAATAGAAAACTGGTTCCTATGTTTATTTTTTTATGATCAATTGTAATCCAGTAAATTAATATTAATTTCATCCAAGATGGTTTTAATGAATAAAGTTGTAATGGCCACGGTATAGTTTGAAAGATAAGTGATATAAAAAACGAATAATAAATAAATAAAGTGTTTTTATGCTTAGTATGATACATAATTATATAAAATTTTATACAGATAGCGTGTTTTTATAAGTTGTTTGGTATTTTGTTTAATAAATAAGTTTTTTAAAATCATAAAAAGATTAGTAAGATAATTTGAATTTATTTAGTATATTATATATTTAATTTTATGTTAAACATGTTCTGTAGTTTAATATTTATTTGAAATAAGTTTTTTATTATCATTTTCATTATTCCAAATTAATAATAAATTGCTTAAATATTGTAATTTAGTTATTGGCCGGGCTTGTATTTTTGTACATTTATAATGTTTATCAATAGTTATTGATGATACTACCGCTACCGGATAACCTTTTGGAAAATTACCTCCTAAACCGGAAGTAATTAGAATATCGCCAATTTTTACATCAATACAATCAGATTGTTGATATTCTAATTGTAAATCTTTATTGTAGCCGTTACCTGTGGCTATTAAGCGGACATTATTTCTTATAATTTGAGTTGGTAAAGCATGTGCGGTATCGCAAATTAACATAACTCTACTAGTAAATTTATTTGTAGAAATTACTTGTCCAATTACACCTTTGTCGTTAATTACGGGTTGCCCTATATATACATTATTATTCGTTCCTTTATCAATTATTATTTGATGTCTATGAGGATCGATATTTACAGCTATTATTTTAGTGATCATTTTTCGTATTTGATGGTGATATGGAGGAGATGATAGTAATTGGTATAACTGTTGGTTTTCTTTTTTATACATTTCCATTAATAATAAATCACTATTTTTCAGTAACAAATTTGTACGTAAAATATTATTTTCTAATATTAATTGTTTATGTTCTTTCAAGAAAAGCAGTAAATTTTTTGATATTTTAAATAAGTTACTAATAGAAAAGTATAGTGAACTTATAGCACTATCACTACAGTTTTTAACTGTAATAAATGTATTAAATTTGCTATCGATAATAATTAAAATAACAGATAATACTATTACAGACAAAGTTTTTATTTGTAAAATATTAAATTTATTGAACATAGTTTGTATTAATGTCTAATGTATTTTTTTATTAAAGAAAATGTTTGTTGTAAATAATTTTTTATTGTTATTAGGTGATATTTTTTGTTAAACAAAGCGTAATAACAATAACTATTCTTCACTAAAAAGATCTCCACCATGCATATCTATCATTTCAAGTGCTTTACCTCCACCTCGTGCTACACAGGTTAAAGGATTTTCTGCAATGACAACGGGAATGCTAGTTGCTTCCATAATTAATCTATCAAAATTACGTAACATAGCTCCTCCGCCAGTTAAAATCATACCTCGTTCAGAAATATCAGAAGCTAATTCTGGAGGGCATTGTTCTAATGCAAGCATTACAGCACTTATAATGCCAGTTAATGGTTCTTGAAGCGCTTCTAAAATTTCGTTAGAATTTAGAACGAAACTTCTTGGAACACCTTCGGCTAAATTTCTTCCGCGTACTTCTATGCTACGTATTTCATGATCTGAATAAGCTGATCCTATTTCATGTTTTATTCTTTCTGATGTAGATTCTCCAATAAGTGATCCATAATTACGACGTACATAATTAATAATTGCTTCATCAAATCTATCTCCACCTATGCGTACCGATGCAGAATAAACTACACCATTTAATGAAATAACTGCTACTTCGGTGGTTCCTCCTCCAATATCTATCACCATTGAACCAGTGGCTTCAGATACTGGTAATCCTGCTCCGATAGCGGCAGCCATAGGTTCTTCAATTAGAAATACTTCTCTTGCACCAGCACCTTGAGCGGATTCTCGAATAGCACGGCGTTCAACTTGAGTAGCTCCTACTGGAACACATACTAAAACACGTGGGCTGGGTCGCATAAAACTATCGTTATGTACTTGTTTGATGAAATGTTGTAGCATTTTTTCTGTAATGAAAAAGTCTGCTATCACACCATCTTTCATTGGTCTAATAGCGGCAATATTACCGGGGGTTCTACCTAACATTTGTTTTGCAGCATAACCAACAGCTGCCACACTTTTAGGCGTTCCTGCACGATTGTGACGAATAGCTACCACAGAAGGTTCATTTAATACAATACCCTGTCCTTTTACATAAATCAAAGTGTTGGCAGTACCGAGATCTATAGATAAATCGTTAGAAAAAATTCCTCGTATTTTTTTAAACATGATAAGAAAATTTCCTTATTTGTTAATAAGTAATAAGTAAAATTTAACTAATTTAATTTTTTATATTTTACAAATCCATAATACTAGATTGTTATTGTTCAATAAATCAAATGTTTGTATATTTTATTTTATTGCAATTTTTGTATCAATTAATGGTATTTTTTTGTGAATTATAGAATATAATTTTAATGCTACTTTTAATGTTATTTATTTTAATATAAATTGCAAACGAACTATTTGTGTTTTTTTTAAAATATGTGATGAGATAATATCATAAAAAATAATGTTGTTATGATTATAAATAAATGTCAAGATTTAGTTGGTATATGTAAATTTAGATAATTGCGTATCATATTATTTTTGGATAACAATCAAAGTCTATGTAATAATACATATAATAATTCTATTATATATTAATATAGTGTACAATTAAGAATAAGGTTGAAGAATATGACTAAAAAATATCATATTTTGTTTCTTAATGGCCCAAATCTAAATCTGTTAGGTACTCGTGAACCTGATATATATGGTAGTGTTACATTAGCTTGCTTAATTGTGGAGTTAGCTAAATTATCAAATATGTTAGGAATCAATTTTACTCATTTTCAATCCAATGCGGAAAATGAATTGATTAATTGGATTCATCAATCGTGTGATAAAGATATTGATTTTATTGTTATCAATCCTGCAGCATTAACTCATACTAGTATAGCTATTCGTGATGCGTTGTTAGCAATAAATATTCCTTTTATTGAAATACATTTATCCAATATATATAAAAGGGAACAATTTCGCCATCATTCTTATTTGTCTGATATTGCTATTGGTGTAATTTGTGGTTTTGGTATACATGGATATTTTTTTGCAGCAGAAATGGCTATTAAATATTTATCATTATCTAAGTAAATTAAAGACGTGGAATATTTATTATGGATATTCGTAAAGTAAAAAAATTAATTAAAATTATTGAAAAATCTGATATTGTTGAATTAGAAATTTCGGAAGGAGAAAATAAGATTCGTATTAATCGCATGATTACTAAATCACTTGCTAAAATAAAAGAGGATTCTTGTGTAGCTATGCAACAAGAACAAGTTTCTCAATCTTTTAATAAAGATCATAATACCACTGGTATTGACACAATAGATGATTATCTTGTTCGTTCACCAATGGTTGGTGTGTTTTATATTACTCCAAGTCCTGGGTCTAAACCTTTTATTTCAATTGGTCAAAAAGTTAATGTTGGTGATATTTTATGTATAGTTGAAGCTATGAAAATGATGAATCAAATAGCGTCAGAGATTACAGGTATAGTGAAAGATATTTTATTAGACAATGGTCAGCCAGTTGAATTTGATGAACCGTTAATTATTATACAACAGTCTAAATATACAAATGTTAGATAAAATTCTTATTGCAAATAGAGGTGAAATTGCTTTACGCATCTTGCGTACATGTAAGGAGTTGGATATTAAAACAGTAGCTGTACATTCAACAATAGATCGTGATTTAAAACATGTTTTATTAGCAGATGAATCAGTTTGCATTGGTCCACCACCTTCAATCAAGAGTTATCTTAATATTCCAGCTATAATTTCTGCAGCAGAAATCACTGGTTCCGTTGCTATTCATCCTGGTTATGGTTTTTTATCAGAAAATGCTGATTTTGCGGAACAAACTGAAAGGTCTGGTTTTATTTTTGTTGGTCCGTGTCCAGAAACTATTCGTTTAATGGCTAATAAAGTTTCTGCTATTTCTTTAATGAAAAAATCTGGTATTCCATGTTTACCTGGTTATTATGGTTGTATAAAAGATGACATAAATAAAATAAAAAATGCTACAGCAATATGTCGAAAATTGGGTTATCCAATAATAATTAAATGTTCTAGAGGCGGAGGTGGTCGTGCTATGCGAGTTGTTTATAAAGAGCAAGAGTTAAAAGGAGTTATTTCTACAATGTTTACAGAAGCAAAAATTGCATTCAATAGTGATAATCTTTATATAGAAAAATATTTAATTAATCCACGTCATATTGAAATACAGGTTTTATCTGATGGTCGGGGTAATGCAGTGTATTTAGGGGAACGAGATTGTTCTGTACAAAGACGTTATCAAAAAATAGTAGAAGAAGCTCCGGCATTTGGTATTACAGATGAAATGCGTTATTACATAGGTGCATTGTGTATTAAAGCTTGTTTTGATATTGGTTATCGTGGTGTTGGTACTTTTGAATTTTTATATGAAAATAATAAATTTTTTTTTATTGAAATGAATACCAGAATTCAGGTGGAACATCCTGTAACCGAAATGGTTACTGGTATAGATATTGTTAAAGAACAATTACAAATTGCGGATGGTTGTGTATTAAATTTCAAACAAAATGCAGTTAAGATGCATGGGCATGCAATAGAATGTAGAATTAATGCTGAAAATCCTATTACTTTTTTACCCAGTCCAGGAATAATTACTCGCTTCCATGCTCCTGGTGGTTTTGGAGTGCGTTGGGAATCACATATTTATACTGGTTATTCTGTATCAGCATATTATGATTCAATGATTGGTAAATTAATTTGTTTTGGAATCACGCGCGATATAGCTATTTCTCGTATGAAAAATGCATTGAATGAATTGATTATTGATGGTATTGAAACTAATATTAAGTTACATTTAAAGATTATGAATGATGATAAATTTCGACAAAATAAAAATATCAATATACATTATTTAGAGAATGATTTTGTATTCGATGAATTTTAATATGAACAATAATTGGTGTTGTTGGTTGGTTGTTTTTTGTGACATTACATATACTTTATCTTTCGTTTAATTTTAATGATAATTCTCTACCATTTTGTTATTTATATATAAAATACATGTAACGAATTTGCCATATAATATTTTTAAATTTTTTATAATTTTAATTTTTTAATTAATGGTAATATTAATCACTGATTTTAATATTAGTTTTTAGCTATATTGTTATATTTTACGTAATTTTATGTGTATAATTAATCTAATATGTTTTATATTTAGCGAGATAATTTCACATTGTTTAAATATTTAGGTTATATTTTTTTATTAAAATATGATTTGTATTGTTTAATTTTTTAATAAATTTATGGTATTTATTTATGTAATATCATATTGACGTATAATTATTATTTTTATTTGTTAAATGATATGTTTTAATTTTATATTTATTATATTTTATACTGGTTTTTTGTATGTTGTGTTTGTTAATAATAGTAATAAATTTATGATATAATTTATTATGTCGCTTAAGATTGTTTTTTATTAATATTTATAAACAGAAATATCATTATTATATATAATTGTTGCAATTTTAATAGTTTGTATAATTATGTTTTTTATGTTATATTAAAATTGTTGGTTGTAAATAATTATCTAAAATCTATAGATAATTAGTATATTCACTACAGTTATATTATAAATTGTATATTAGGATTTTAAATATCACTTTAATAATATTAAATATAATGTAAGTACATTAGTTACAATTATAATTATAATTAAAATAATTTAATAGATTAAATATTGTTATTTCAGATTTTTTTAAAAAGTGAGAATTATATGAGTTTAAATTCCGTCAGTGAAGATTTGCTTGTTGCGAATAATTTACAACACGTGGATCTTTTGTCTGTATTAGAAATGATGTCTCAACGTCCATTCACATATGGTGATCTTTATTTTCAGTCACATTATCATGAATCTTGGATGATAGAAAAGAACATAATTAAGGATGGATCTTATAACTTCATGCAAGGTATAGGCATTAGAGTAATCAAAGACGAGCAAACTGGTTTTGCTTATACCGATCAATTAACTTTAGATGCATTAACAAAGGGTGCTGTAATAGCGTGTAGTATTGCAAATCAACAAATGGATAATAATAAATATTGTCTTAAATTTTCTCAAATCCAAACTAAATCATTATATAGTCAGTTAAACCCGTTATTAACTTTTTCTGAAGAAGATAAAATTGAATTATTAATGAAGGTAAATTCAATTGCTCGTAATATGGATCATCGTGTACAGGAAGTAACAGCTAGTTTATCTGGTACATTTGAACAAATTTTAGTGGCATCAACAGATGGAACTTTGGCTACAGATATAAGGCCTTTAGTACGTTTATTCATTAATGTTCAAGTAGAAGCAGATGGTAGACGTGAACAGGGAAGTAGTGGCGGCGGTGGTAGGTATGGATATAATTTTTTTCTAGATCCATATATGCATGAAACGAGAGTGGATTATTGGAGTAAGGAAGCAGTACGAATAGCTTTAATTAATCTTTATGCTGTGGAAGCTCCAGCTGGAACTATACCAGTAGTTTTGGGTCCTGGTTGGCCCGGGATATTACTGCATGAGGCAGTAGGTCATGGCTTAGAGGGTGATTTTAATCGTCGAGGTAGTTCGGTGTTTAATGGTAAGATAGGAAAACGAGTTGCTGCGCAATGTTGTACTGTAGTAGATGATGGTACTTTGATGAATTTACGTGGGTCATTATCAATAGATGATGAAGGTGTACCTAGTCAGCGTAATATTTTAATTGAGCATGGTATTCTTAAAAAGTACATGCAGGATAAATTAAATGCTAAGTTAATGAATACATCATTAACAGGCAACGGAAGGCGTGAATCTTATGCTTTTTTACCTATGCCACGCATGACTAATACTTATATGCTGGCAGGAAATAGCGATCCTAAAGAAATTATTGCTAGTGTTGATTATGGTATTTATGCTCCAAATTTTAGTGGTGGACAAGTTGATATTACATCAGGAAAATTTGTTTTTTCTACTTCTGAAGCATATTTAATTAAAAATGGAGTGATTACCAAGCCAATTAAAGGGGTTACATTGATTGGTTCAGGAATAGAAGTGATGCAACAAATTTCTATGGTTGGTAATGATTTAACCTTAGATAGTGGTGTAGGTGTATGTATTAAAAATGGACAAAGGATACCTGTTGGAGTTGGTCAACCTACATTAAAGTTAGATAAAATTACTGTGGGTGGTACTATGTAATTTACATGATATAGTTTAATAAAATTGTTTAATGATATTAAACTAATATTTAATTTGTTTCCTGATATTTTGTAAGATTATTAATCTAATCAGTGGGTTGTGTAATGTTTTGTGTTACTTATATAAGATGTATTTATTAATTAATAATATTTAGTCGATTATAATTACTTAGGTATAAATAAGATGGAATACATTGCTGGGTATAAAATAATCATTAAATTGTGTATAATTTATTAGATTATAAGGATAGATTACGTTATATGATCGTTCAGTTAGGTTAGTTTTATTTTTGATCGTTATTGTTTGTATACTTTAATTGATCATGCTTTTATCGATTGATGTTGACATGTTGGTTGTTATTTTAAAATGATATTTATCATTTGTGGAGTAATAAATTAAGTATTATAACATGATCTGTTCAATATGCTATAATTGCATGTTCTGTATATGGTTATTGGATATGTGTGTTTTGATAATGTATAAATGATATTATGTACACTTAAATGAATAAATATATGCCAATATTATTTTAGGATAATGATTTATTTATGATTATAAGTTATGATTTAATAAAATTATTTTTATGTTTTTAGTTAGTAGTGAATTGGGGGAATGATGAGTATTGTTAGGGATATAGAACGACAGCGTACTCTTTTAGAAAATGCAGCGTCTCAGGTATTGGATTTAATACATACCAAATCTGATGAAGCAGAAGTTATAATAACAAAAACAATAGGAATTAATATCAATACTCGTTGTGGTGAATTAGAAAGTATGGAGTATATCAATGATGGTAATTTAGAAGTTATTGTTTATTGCCAACATTGCAAAGGTAGCGCTTCTTCGAATAATATTAATTTTAAAGCGATATCTAATACTGTTAACGCCGCATTAAATATTGCGCGTTATACGTTTTCTGATTTATGTTTAGGAATAGCAAACAAAAAATTACTTGCATTTCATGCTTTAGATCTTGATTTATTTCATCCTATTGAGTTAAATGTTAGTCAGGGTATATCTTTAGCGTCAACTGCAGAATTAATAGCTTTAAAACAGGATAAGCGTATTATTTACAGTGAAGGTGGGAGTTTTAACAGTTATTATAATATTCGAGTATTTGGTAATAGTCACGGTATGTTACAAAGTTATAATAGTAGTAAATATGTACTATCCTGTTGTGTAATTGCGGAAAGTAATGGTAGTATGGAACGCGATTATTCTTATACTATAGGTCGTTCTTTTAAAGATTTGCGATCTCCTCAGTCTGTAGGTGCAGATTGTGCCGAACGTGTATTAAAACGTTTAAATTCACGTAAGTTACCTACAATGGAATCTCCGGTAATTTTTATATCCGAAATAGCTATCAACCTATTTAATTGTTTAGCGCAAGCAATTAATGGAAATAATATTTACCGCAAATCTACTTTTTTGTCTGATTACCTTGAAAAAAAGATTTTTCCTGATTGGTTATCTATTAAAGAAAAACCTCATATTCCTAAAGGATTAGGTTCTTCTCCTTTTGATGACGAAGGTGTACGAACTTGTGATCGAGTTATTGTACGAAAAGGGGTGTTACAAACGTGGCTGTTAAATACTTATACAGCATGTAAGTTAAATTTACAGAATACTGGACATTCCAATGGAATTTATAATTGGTATATTTCTTATAAAAATATTTCTTTTTTAAAATTGGTAGCAAAAATGTATCGTGGTCTTGTGATTACTGAATTAATAGGACAGGGTATTAATATATTAACCGGTGATTATTCGCGTGGTGTTTCTGGGTTTTGGGTAGAATATGGAGAAATACAATATCCAGTTAGTGAAATTACCGTTGCTGGTAATTTAAAAGAAATGTTTTCTAGCATTATTTGTATTAGCGATGATATTGAAAAACGTAGTAATATTCATTGTGGTTCAGTGTTATTATCTTCAATGAAAATAGCAGGTCAGTAATTATTTTTTTAAATTATAATTTTCTTGATTTTAGATTATATTAATTAAGGTGTAGTTGCGGATGTAAATATGTAAATATTTTTTTAATATTTGTGATATTAAATGTTTCAGTGATTTTTTTTAATATTGTTATGTATTTTATTATGCATAGTTAATCTTTAAGTTTTTAAAATTTAATTATGAATATGGGATTTTGTATATAAAAATACAATTACATCAGATATTAATAAAATTTTTATGTTATACTGTATCATAATAGTATAATATATCAATTTACTTGAAGTGTTTATATATTTTATTTATTGTAGAATAAGTCGTGTGGCTTGTTTTAGTGAATGCAATGTAAAATGTATATGTGTTTTAAAGTTACATGTTTTTTATTTTGTGGTAGGTTATTTGTATAATCATAGTTATGTTGCAAAGTAGTGATTGCTGTTGAATGTAATCAATTAGCCCCCATATATTTGATATCTGAAGTTTAAATAGAATACGCGTTACAAATTTTTTAAAACTAAGTAAAAATATAAATTATAAGAGAGGATCTCTATGAATGCTGAGAGACCTGAACGTATAGAAATCCCTGTTTTGCCTTTACGTGATGTGGTAGTATACCCACATATGGTTATTCCGTTGTTTGTAGGACGGGAAAAATCAATTCGGTGTCTTGAATCGGCTATGAGTAATGACAAAAAGGTTATGTTAGTAGCGCAAAAGGAGGCCTCAACAGATGAACCAAATGTTGATGATCTTTTTTTGGTTGGGACAATATCGACTATTTTGCAAATGCTTAAATTACCTGACGGTACAGTAAAAGTGTTAGTAGAAGGTTTAACTAGAGCTCAAATTGTTGAATTAACAGATAAATGTGGTCATTTTATTGCTAAAGCTAGTTATTTTGATAATGTTGAGTTAGATAAACGAGAACAGGAGGTTTTGATAAGAACTGTAATTAATCAATTTGAAGGATACATAAAATTAAATAAGAAAATTCCTCCTGAAGTCCTAGTTTCTTTAAATAGCATTATTGATGTTGATCGTTTGATTGATACTATCGCGGCTCATATGCCGCTAAAGTTATTTGATAAGCAGTCGATTTTGGAGATGTCTAATGTTACTGAAAGAGTAGAATATTTAATGGCTTTAATGGAGTCCGAGATTGACTTACTGCAAGTTGAAAAACGTATTCGTAATCGTGTAAAAAAACAAATGGAAAAAAGTCAACGTGAGTATTATTTGAATGAGCAGATGAAAGCAATTCAGAAAGAATTAGGTGAAATGGATGATATATCAGATGAAAATGAATCTATTAAGCGTAAAATTGAAGCAGCTAAGATGCCAAAGGAAGCACGAGAAAAAATTGAAACAGAATTACATAAATTAAAAATGATGTCGCCTATGTCTGCTGAAGCCACTGTAGTTCGAAGCTATATTGATTGGATGCTCACAGTTCCTTGGTTTTTACGTAGTAAAATAAAAAAAAATCTTGCTAAAGCAGAAAAAATGTTGGATAAGGATCATTATGGTTTAGAAAAAGTTAAGGAACGAATTTTAGAATACTTGGCAGTACAGAATAGAATTAATAAAATTAAAGGTCCTATTTTGTGTTTAGTTGGTCCCCCTGGGGTTGGTAAAACATCATTGGGGCAGTCCATTGCTAAAGCTACTGGAAGAAAATATGTACGTATGGCTTTGGGAGGTGTACGTGATGAAGCTGAAATTCGTGGACATCGTCGAACTTATATTGGTTCTATGCCTGGAAAACTGATTCAAAAAATGTCAAAAGTTGGTGTAAAAAATCCTTTATTTTTACTTGATGAAATTGATAAAATGTCTTTTGATATGCGTGGAGATCCAGCTTCAGCGTTATTGGAAGTTTTGGATCCAGAACAAAATATAGCATTTAATGATCATTATTTAGAAGTGGATTATGATCTTTCTGATGTGATGTTTGTTGCAACTTCGAATTCAATGAATATACCAGCACCTTTATTAGATCGTATGGAAGTAATACGTGTATCTGGATACACTGAAGATGAAAAATTGAATATTGCTCGTCAACATTTATTAGGTAAACAGTTAGAACGTAATGCTTTAAAGCCTGGTGAATTAACGATAGAAGATAGTGCGTTAATGGGTATAATTCGTTATTACACTCGTGAATCTGGAGTGCGTAATTTAGAACGAGAAATTTCTAAGTTATGTAGAAAAGCAGTAAAAAATTTATTAATGAATAAAAGTGTTAAATACATTGTAATTAGTGCTAATAATTTAAAAGATTTTCTTGGTGTGCAACGTTATGATTATAATTATGTAGAAGAAGAGGATCGTATTGGGCAAGTTACTGGTTTGGCTTGGACTGAAGTAGGTGGAGATTTATTAACTATAGAAACAGCTTGTGTTCCTGGTAAAGGAAAATTAACTTATACTGGTTCTTTAGGTGAAGTCATGCAGGAATCGATCCAGGCAGCATTAACGGTGGTACGTGCACGCGCTGATAAATTAGGGATTAATACCGATTTTTATGAAAAACGAGATATTCATGTGCATGTGCCAGAGGGTGCTACTCCAAAAGATGGCCCTAGTGCTGGAATTGCCATGTGCACGGCGTTAGTTTCTTGTTTAACAGGAAATTCTGTAAAAGCTAATATAGCTATGACTGGTGAAATAACTTTATGTGGACAAGTATTGCCTATTGGCGGATTGAAGGAAAAATTGTTAGCCGCTCATCGTGGAGGAATCAAAACAGTATTAATTCCATATAAAAATAAACGTGATTTAGAAGATATGCCTGATATGGTAGTTAGTGGTCTTGATATACATACGGTTAAACAAATAGATGAAGTATTATCTTTGGCTTTACAAAATGCTCCGTTTTGTATATAGGTTATATGTATAGAATGATATGTAAAATATGATGTATAACTTTAATTAATTTTTCATAAAAGTTTTTCGTTATTTAGTTGTTTGTTGGTATATTGCCTTGAATAAGATTTATAAAGGGGTGAAAGTGAACAGATCACAGTTGATTGATAAAATTGTGTTGGATGCTGATATTTCTAAAAAAATTGTTGGGTGCGTGTTAGATTCGATGATTAATTTAATTAAAAGGTCTTTAAGACAAGGTCATTCAGTTTCATTAATAGGTTTTGGTACTTTTGTTGTTCGTTCTCGTTCTGCGCGTGTTGGTAGAAATCCGCAAACTGGTAAAAAGATTCTGATACCTGCATCCAAAATTCCGGGGTTTCGTCCTGGAAAGAATTTTAAAAATATAGTAAATAAAGTATGAATTACCTGGATCATGTGGTTTATTTCATATATAATTGTAAAATGCGTTTATATTTTAATAAATATATTTTGGGTTGTATTGTTTATTAATCGTTTGTTTCAGCATACAAAAAAATATATTAATATTGTTAAGTGGTTGCAGATAAACAATTTAATGTCTTAATGTCTAGTTACAATAATTAATGATACAGTATTACGCGTGTTTTGCATAAGAAATTGTGTTGTCCAAAATGTAGAACTTCATTGGTGCTCTTGTTTATGCCGTTGTGTGAACTCGGTCAGGACTGGAAAGAAGCAGCCGTAGCTAAATTGGTATATGCCGGGATTTTACTAGTGAAGTTCTCTTATTTTATAAAATTAAACATTTTAACATGTATATTGAACTTTATTGTCAATATTGTTTTTATATTTAAAATATGTGTTAAGATGTTACATGAATAGTAAATCACATATAAAATGTTAATTATTTTATTAAACTTGATGAGATATAATCTTGATTAAGATTTATTGAAAAGCATCAGCGTACGTACTTCCACACAGAAGTCGGAACTTTGTCATATAACTTATTCATTGTTAGTTCTGCTAATCTATGATCAGCTGCAGAATTAAATATTTCTAATTCATCATCAGATAATTTATATTTATTTTTTTCAATAACACGTTCAAGTGTTTCAAGTGTCCTGCATTTTCTGAGACGCATTAAATAATCTATCTTTTTCATTGTAACCTTTTATATAAAGTTTATTAGAGTATGTTACGTTGCAAGTATTTTATAACGAAATATATAATCACCAGTTATTTTTTTAATTTAATGAATTTATTTATTATATAAATTCAGTATTTTGAGTATTTTGCTGAATTGAATAATTTTTACATATATATATTAAATATGCAATATTTTAAATATAGAAAATTTTTGTATTAGAACGTATGAAAAAAATTTTAGTACTATCATATTTTTATTTTAAAGTATTAATTTTACATATTTATATAATATAGACTATATTTTGTAGTATAAAAGATATATAGTATTTTAGTAAAATAGAGTTTTATTACGTTTTTTAAATCTCATTTTAGCACGTTATTATGATTTTTACGTAAATATTAATATAATATATAATATCTTAATTAAATTTTGTTCATTTAAATAATTTTATGAAGTGAAGTATGTAGAATATATATCTGTGATATTTGCATTTTAGGTATTAAATTATGAATGTTATAAATCAACGTTTAATGGTTATTAAACAAAGTATTAGATCCATTCCTAATTATCCAAAACCAGGTATTTTATTTCGAGATATCACTGGATTATTAGAAAACCCTTCTGCATATTCAGATAGTATAATGTTATTAGCACATTATTATCGTAGTCATAATTTTACTAAGATTGTTGGTATTGAAGCACGAGGTTTTTTGTTTAGTGCACCTGTAGCATTGATATTAAAATTAGGTTGTGTATTAGCTCGTAAGCCGGGTAAATTACCATTTAGCACTATTAGTGAAAAGTATTTTTTAGAATATGGTACAGGTCAACTTGAGATGCATAAAAATTCTATTTACCCTGGAGATAAAGTCTTAGTTATAGATGATGTATTAGCAACTGGAGGTACAGTCGAAGCCACAGTAAAAATGGTACGTCGATTGGGTGGAGAGGTGCAAGATGCTGCTTTTTTAATAAATTTAAAAGATTTTGGTGGAGAAACATTGTTGGCTAATATTGGTATAAAATGTTATAGTCTACTCATTTTTTTATTAATTATCATTATTAGTTAGTATATTATTATTGATTAATGTTTAACTTAGTTATTATTTATTGTTTTTTTGATTTAAGCATAAGTAGATGTTAGAATGACAATTATTTATTGATATTTGTCATATAGATATGAGTTATCAAGTTCTTGCTCGTAAGTGGCGTCCGCAAGTATTTACGGATGTTATTGGTCAACAACATGTTATAAAAACAATAACTAATAGTTTTTTGTTAGGCAAAATGCATCATGCTTATTTATTTTCTGGTGTGCGAGGAATAGGTAAGACAACCATTGCACGTTTGTTTGCAAAAGGATTGAGTTGTACAAAAGGTATTACCATTAATCCTTGTAGAGAATGTAAAAATTGTTGTGATATTGAGCGTGGATGTTTTATTGATTTAATTGAAGTAGATGCTGCCACTCGTACTAAAGTTGAAGATATACGTGATTTATTAAGTAATATTCAGTATATGCCAGTGTGTGGAAAATTTAAAATATACCTAATAGATGAGGTGCATATGTTATCTCGTCACAGTTTTAATGCATTATTGAAAATTTTAGAGGAACCGCCTGAACATATTAAGTTTATTTTACTTACTACGGAAAAACATAAATTGCCTGTTACTGTGTTATCTCGTTGTCTTCAGTTGCATTTAAAAGCATTAGATGTTATTCAAATTTGTGATTATTTAATGTTTATTTTAAAGCAAGAAGGTATTGAATATGATTCAGATGTATTGCGATTGTTATCATGTGCTGCGAATGGTAGTGTACGTGATGCATTAACTTTAGTTGATCAAGCTATTGTTTTAGGAATGAATAAAATTACTTCTGATGTAACTAGACAAATGTTTGGTTTATTAAATTCAGAGCAGCCCATACTGCTTCTTGAATCGTTAATTTATGCTGACAGTCAATTATTAATGAAACAAATAGCAGAATGTGCAGAATTAGGAGTAGATTGGGAATTTCTTTTAATAGAACTACTGTCTTTATTACAAAAATTAGCTGTAGACCAAATATTATCTACTAAAGTTAATGGTATTGAAGGAGAATTAAAGGTATTACAGCGTTTACGTTTATTAAATAATTATCTTGCCCCATCGGATTTACAATTGTTATATCAAATTTTATTGGTTGGTCGTCAAGAATTACCGTTTGCTCCAAATTACCGTATGGGTTTTGAAATGACATTGTTACGTGCTTTAGCATTTCATCCTTTAATAAGTAAGGACTTAGTTAAAGAAACTTCAATATCCTTTGTTAATAAAGTGGAGTGTGATATGTCGTATAAAGATAATATAGTAAATTGTAATGAAAAAATGGGTGCTATGGGTGATAATTTAGCAAATGCGATTACAGAAAAATCTTTACCTAGTAACAAATTAATGTTGCCAGAATTGTTTGATTCTAAAGATATATTATCATCAGCTGCAACTGATAACATTTTATCAGAAGATATGGTACAATTATTGCAAGCTCGTGCAGCTTTAACTAAATTGCAAAATATGAAAAAACATGAACAACATTTACAATCATTTTCAGATAGTTGCCGTAAATCTATAACGTCTATATTAGGAAGGTTTGCGGATATTAATAAACGCGCAATGGAAAGTTCGAATACAAATGTACAAACAAAATGCGAAAGATCTTTAATAAAATCAGATGTGAATAATGTGTGTTCTATACAAATCAAGAGCCATGTTTATGATAAAAAAACATTAGTAGACTTAATGCAGGAAGTTATTACTCAAGATGATTGGTCAGCACAGATAAATAAATTATTTTTATCTGATTTAGCTAGACAACTTGCTATACATTCGTGGAAAGAAAATTTGGATTCAAATGTAGTATGTTTACATTTACGATCAGATTTTTATCATTTAAATTCCGAAGTGATACGAAATGAATTACAGGAAGCATTAAGTAATAATTTGAATACAGTTATTGAGTTAATAATAAAAATTGACAACGATACATCCTTTAGAACTCCATTTGAGTGGTGTCAATATGTTAATAATAAACAAAAAGCCTTAAAAAATAAAGATATAATTATTCAGGATATGAAAATTAAAAAGATACAGAAAGTTTTTGATGCTGAATTAGAAGATGTTAATAATTAGTATATTTTGTTTATATATTTTAATGTATTTATAATTATTTTAATTTAATGATTAGTTTTTATATTTTTACATATTGTATATTTTTACATTTATATAAAATGTGAGAGGTTTTGTAATTATGTACAAAATAATTTGTATTTATTTTTGATAAATTGCTTAAGGTATATAAATGCGTATTGTTTTATTAGGTCCACCTGGTTCTGGTAAAGGAACTCAATCTGAATTCCTTGCAAATAGATATAACATTCCGCAAATTTCTATTGGAAAGATTTTACGTAATATAATTCAAAAAAAATTATATTTCAGTACGTCAATTAAAAAATTTATGGAATCCGGAGAATTAGTACCTGATCATTTAGTAATTGATATAATCAATAATTATATTTGTCAATATAATTATTATGAAAAATTTGTACTTGATGGTTTTCCCCGTACTTTATATCAGGCTCTTACCATGAAAAATAAAGGGATAATAGTTGATGTAGTTGTAGAGTTAGTTTTATCAGATGCATCAGTTATTGAACGTATTGTAGGCCGAAGAACACATATATCTTCTGGTCGTATTTATCATATTAAGTTTAATCCACCAAAAGATGATAATTATGATGATTATACTGGAGAAAAATTAATTATTAGAGAAGATGATCAAGAAGATATTGCATTTAAACGTTTAGAATCATACCGCAAAAATACTCTTCCTGTAATTAAATATTATTCTCAAGAAGCACAAGCAGGTAATTTACACTATTTTAGTATCAATGGAGGGTGTAAAATAAGCGATATTCATAGAAAATTAATTAAAATTATTGATGCATGTAATTAATATTACATATTGAATAATATAGTATATTTATTTTACAATGTGTTGTATTTACATGCATGGTTACTTTACATAAGTTATATGTGATTGTTTTTTACAGTACATTATATTTGTTTGTTTATAGATATGTCCACAATATGGACATGCCATTGTAATGGTCAATATGTAATTTGATTTTAAAAAAGATATCTTAATTAAATTTTATTAAAGACAGACCGAATTTATTTATTTCAATTATTGATCCATATTTATACCAGGCACCTAAATTTACACGATAAAATATTCCCAAATTATTATTAATTAATGTATGAATTGCAGCTTTATGTGTATGACCATGTATCAATATGTTGGCTTTATATTGTGATAGTAAGTGTAACATTGATTGTATATTAATACATATATTTTTTTTAGATTTTTTATTATTACTTTGTGAACTTTTATTACGTATTAAATTAACAATATAAGTTCTTATTGATAGAGGTAAAGTTAGAAATAATTTTTTTAACCACAATTTACGTATTATGTATTTAAAGTACTGATAATTTTTATCATTTACGCAAAAGCGGTCTCCATGTGAGATAATAATTCGATTTCCTGATACTTCTAAAATATAAGGTTCTTGTAATAAAGTCATACCACATAAATTCGCATAACGTTGTCCTAATAGAAAATCTCGATTTCCATGGATAAAATAGCATGGAACGAGTTTTTTTTTTAATTTTTTGATTTCTTGTGCTATTTTTTTATACATTGGATTAGGATCATCATCTCCAATCCAACATTCGAACAGATCGCCAAGAATGTATAATTCATCAGCATATATTGCTTTATTGTGTAAAAAATTTAAAAAATTGTCAGTAATATTTGGTTTTTTAACAGATAGATGAATATCAGCAATAAATAATACAGACATTTTGATTATCTACATATTTTATGTTAATTATTTTTAAATATTAATGGATTGATTATATAATAATTAATTTTAGTAAGTGACATTAATTTAATTAGTATTGTATTTATTTGTTACATAAATGTTCATTGTATTATGTAAAATAATATTTTGTCAAATTTTGGTTATATTTTAAATATTTATTAAAATAAAAGTAGTTATATTATTTTAAATAATAAAAAAATGTAGATTTTATATATTATATTTTTGTGATAAAATTTTTATGGATTATAAGATATGTAATTTTTATTTGATTGATATAAATAGTAAATTATATGCTTAAAATATTTAATACTTTGACAGGTAAAAAAGAAAAATTTATACCCATTTGCTCTAATCAAGTTAATATCTATGTATGTGGAGTGACTGTTTATGATTTATGTCATATTGGTCATGGACGCACTTTTATAGTTTTTGATATGATAGTACGTTATTTGCGTTTTTCTGGATATAAAGTAAATTATATACGTAATATTACTGATATTGATGATAAAATAATTCGTCATGCTTATAATAATAATGAAACATGTCAAGATTTGACTAATCGTATGATTAATGCGATGCATCATGATTTTGATTCTTTAAATATATTAAGGCCAAATCATGAGCCACGTGTCACTTGCTATATTAATAATATTATTGAATTTATTTGTAATCTTTTTGCAAAAGGACACGCATATGTTTCTTGTCGTGGTGATGTAATGTTTGATGTGAGCAGTTTTAAGAATTATGGTATTTTATCTTCTAATAAATTTGCTATGAAGGAAATTAATGTATGCATGCAATCGACAAATATAGATAAAAAACGTAATGCAATGGATTTCGTTTTATGGAAGATGTCTAAAAAGGACGAACCTAAATGGTATTCCCCATGGGGCAGCGGTCGTCCTGGATGGCATATTGAATGTTCGACGATGCATTATATTTTTTTAGGTAAAAAAATTGATATTCATGGTGGTGGATCAGATTTAAAATTTCCTCATCATGAAAATGAATTAGCTCAATCAATGTGTGCTCACGATGGTTTTTATGTTAATGTGTGGGTGCATTCAGGCATGATAGTTGTTAATCAAAAGAAAATGTCTAAATCTTTTAATAATTTTTTAACTATACGTGATTTATTAAAATTGTATGATCCTGAAACAGTTAGATTTTTTTTGTTATCGACTCATTATCGTAAATTGGTTCAATATGATATAAATAGTTTTAGACGAGCGCGTTTAGTATTACAAAAATTGTATATAGCTTTACGTGATACGGATATAAATGCTGTACCATACGGTGGAGAAAATTTTGTATCAGAATTTGTTTCTAAAATGAATGATGATTTTAATATTCCTGGAGTTTATTCAGTTTTGTTTAATATTGCACATGAAATAAATTGTTTGAAAATTAAACGTTCGCCAAATATACATGGTATGGCAGCCACATTGCGTTATTTAGGGAATATATTGGGTTTATTATATTATGATTCAGAATATTTTTTACAAAACATATTTATTCAAAGTGATGATTTGATAACAACTATTTTAAATTTAATTAAATATCGTGATGATGCACGTAAAAACAAACAATGGTTATTAGCTGATGAAATACGTGATAAATTAGTGAGGATGGGTGTTATATTGGAAGATAGGTCTAATGAGACTACATGGCGTTTTAATAATATAAAGATAAAGATCAATTGATATAATAATAAGTATTATTATGTATTTTTATTTTTTTGTATTTAGATGTAAGATAATATAACAATAAATATTAAAACTACAATTTGTTGTTTTATTACACATGTATTTTATCATTTTTCGTAAGATGATTCATATGCTTGTAAAGTATTTTGAATTAACATAGCTACTGTCATGGGGCCTACTCCTCCAGGAACAGGAGTAATATAGGACGCTCGTTCTAAAGCACTTGGAAAATGTACATCTCCGACTATTTTCCCATTTTTTAGGAGATTAATGCCTACATCTATTACAATTGCTCCATATTTTATCCAATACCCTGGCACAAAGTTAGCCTTACCTACTGCAACTATTAATAAATCTGCATGTTTGACAAAATTCGGTAAATTGTTAGTGAAACGGTGTGTAATTGAAACTGTGCATCCGGCTAATAATAATTCTAGAACCATTGGTCTTCCTACTATATTCGAGGCTCCTATTATTACCGCATGAAGAAATAAAGTTTTTATATGATATATTTCAAGTAATTTTATAATACCTTGTGGAGTACAAGGTCGTAAAGTTGGTGCTCGTTGACATAATCGTCCTATATTATATGGATGAAATCCATCTACATCTTTATTTGGAGTAATTTTTTCTAAAATATTGATTTTGTTTATATGATTAGGCAGCGGCAGTTGTATTAAAATTCCATCTACATTTCTGTCAACATTTAGTGTATCAATTAATTTTATTAGTTCTATTTCATTTGTGGAAATGGGTAAGTTGTGACAAAAAGATGTAATACCTACTTCTTCACATGCTTTACGTTTATTATTTATATATATTTTTGAGCTTGGATTTTCCCCTATTAGTATCATTGCTAAACCTGGAGCACGTTTTTTTGCTTGTAATTTTGTTTTAATTCTTGCAGCTATTTGTTTTTTTATTTTTGTTGCAATTTGTGTACCATTGATAATTTTTGTTTTCATTTTTTGCAAGTTGTAATATTTATAAAATAATTCTTTCTATAATAATGTTTTTTAAAAAATAAACATTATAGAAGGATTATAATTTTGATTTATTTTTTATTTTTAATTTGTAAAAATGAGTGTTCAAATTTGTTTCTTGTGTATATAATTTAAATTTTATTTTATATCTATAACGTGTCCTTAGCTTAATAGGATAGAGCAACGGCCTTCTAAGCCGTAGGTTACAGGTTCAAATCCTGTAGGACACGCAATATAAAATGTGTTGTATATATATACATAAACGATATATGTCCAAATGAATTAACAAATAATTTTTAAAAGTTATTTATTTTAGTTTAATTAAATATCCTATTTATTTAATAATTAATTATTTAAAAAAACAGTAAATATAGAATGCAATAAAATTAACTGTTGTGTCAACAGGTTAGTTATATATTTTAGGATTTAATTTAGGTATATATCGTTTATATATTTATAGAATATTAAATATTTTGGTGTTAGCATATAATAATTTATTTTTTTAAACGTTGTATCTTTTACTAATAATTCAATATGTTATTGTTATGTAAATTACATGTATATTATTTGACATAATTTTATTTTAAATATATTACATCAAAGTAGTTAGTTATATGCTATTTTTTATGTGTTGTTTTTGATAATATGCATAATTCTCTATTATAAGATAGATCGATATATTGTTAATTGTTATGTGATATTTTTATTTAGTTGTATTGTTATTATTATGTTTTTTTACTTATTATGATTATTTAATGTTTAGTATGTTAAAATTATAAATTATAATATCAAAGGTAATAGATATTCATAGATATGTTTATGGGGTTTTTTTTTGCAGTTCTTGCTGGTTTTTTGTGGGGTCTAATCTTTATTGGTCCTTTATTATTACCAGAATATCCTAGTGCATTACAATCAGCTGGTAGGTATACTGCATTTGGTTTAATTTCGTTACTTTTGTCGTGGTATGATCGTAATAGATTGCGAAAATTATTATTTGAAGATTGGATAGAAGCTGCAAAACTTGTTTTTGTTGGTAATTTTATATATTATACTTGTTTGACTAATGCTATTCAACAAGCAGGTGCTCCTGTCTCTACAATGATTGTTGGTACATTACCGATAGTGATAACTATAACGTATAATATTATATATACAAAAAATGAAGAAAAAGTACCTTTAAGTAATTTTTTGTTGGCACTAATATTAGTTTTATTAGGTTTAATATTAATTAATGTTTCTGAATTTTTGTTTGAGTTAAAAATTTTTAATATTTGGTCTTATATAAGAGGTATTTTTTCAGCAATTGTTGCTGTAATATGTTGGACGTGGTATGCATTACGAAATGCTATTTGGCTTAGAACACATCCATATAATAAACCGACAACTTGGGCGACAGCGCAAGGAGTTGTTACTTTGCCTTTATCAATTGTTGCTTATTTTGTTATCTGTTGTGTGTTATATTTTATTGGTATTGATTTTGAATTGCCTTTAGGACCACGTCCTAAAGTTTTTGTGCCATTAATGGTAATGATAGGGTTGCTTTGCTCTTGGTTAGGTACTTTTTGTTGGAATGAGGCAAGTCAAAGATTACCAACGGTAATAGTGGGTCCATTAATTGTATTTGAAACTTTAGCAGCTTTATTATATATTTTTCTTCATAGACAAATATGGCCTTCAATGTTAACTATTTGTGGAGTGCTATGTTTAATGGTTGGCATTATACATGTAGTAAATATAAAAAAAGTTTGAGATCAAAATAAACTATTATTGAATAATAGTTTATTACGTAGTACTTTAAAAATGTGTCAGTTATTACATATTAAATATATTAAAAATGTAAGGTATTAATTTTGTTTACAAAATATTTCAAATTGATTATGTGTTATATTGTTCAAATTTTTATTAAACTACATGAATGTTTATGTTAAAATATAATACAAGTATTATATAAGTTTTATTATATTTCTATTTTGGACAGTTATTAATTTGATATTATAAAACTTAATATTATTGTATGAACTATAATACATAATAAATTTATTTGTTTAATAAAAATTTTGAAATTGTAATTTACTATAATAATTTGTTTAAATTTTTTATATATTTGTAGATAACATGTTTCGATGTGTATGTATTGACATTATAATACCAAAGCTTGCCATTAATACTACTAATGATGATCCACCATAACTAACCAAAGGTAATGGAATGCCTACAATGGGTAAAATACCGGTTACCATACTAATGTTTATAAATACATAAACAAAAAGAATAAGAATAAAACTACCAGTGATTACGCGTCCAAAGGTATTTTGAGCTTGAGTGGCAATAAATAATCCTCTTATAATAATTTTCAAATAGATTAATAATAGTATCAGTACGCCTATTAAACCTAATTCTTCTCCTATAACAGAAAAGATAAAATCAGTATGCCCTTCAGGTAAAAAAGCTAATTGTGATTGCGTACCATGCAACCACCCTTTACCAGTTAATCCACCTGAACCTATAGCGATTTTTGATTGAATGATATTATATCCTAATCCTAGCGGATCTATTTCTGGGTTAAATAAAATTTTTATTCTATATTTTTGGTATTCATGCATAACAAATAACCATAACATCGGAATAAACAATATTATTATTAACAATATTGTTAAAATCATTTTCCAATGCATGCCAGATAAAAATAGAACGAATAGTCCAGAAGTAGCAATGATAATAGCAGTACCTAAATCTGGTTCTATTGCCACAAATATAGTAGGGATACCAATCAATATAATTGCAATAATTATATTTTTACAAGATGGCGGATAATAATTTCTATTAATATGACGAGCTATTATTAATGGAACCGCTATTTTAGCAATTTCTGAAGGTTGAAAACGGATTAATCCAATATTTAACCAACGTTGAGCTCCTTTACTTACTTCGCCACAGAGATTGACAGAAAACAATAATAAAATACATATAATGTATAAATAAGGTGACCAAGATTCATACATTCTTGGTGGTATTTGTGCCAATCCTAACATTATTAATGAACCAAAAATAATTTGAATGATTTTATGTTTCATCATGTCAAAATTTTGTCCACTCGCGCTCCATAAGATAAAGCTACTATAAACTAATAATAAAAATATTAAAAATAATAAAATTACATCTAAATGCAATTTATTATGTATTTTTTTGCATACGTCATAATTCATGATTTGAGTTAATTATTTTAAAATTTAAATTAATTATTATTTTTGCAATAAATATTCTTTTGAATCTTTATTCAATAACATATAGTCAAAAATTGATCTAGTTATTTCTCCTGCTGTTAAACCACCATTACCTCCATGTTCCAAAATTATCACTAGTGCTATTTTAGGATTGTCATATGGAGCGAAGGCAGTCATAAGTTTATGATCTCGAAGATGTTGAGCAATTTTAAGTGGATTGTATTGTTCGTGAATTTTTAAATTGTAAAGCTGTGCAGTACCAGATTTTGCTGCGGCTTTATATGTAGAAGTTACAAAATTTCGATATACTGTTCCATTAACATGGTGAGCCGCACCAAACATTCCATTTTTAACTATTTTCCAATAATCAGCATTGGGATCTCCTATCTGTTTTGTTTCAATTTGTTGGTAGTGTATAGGATTTTCTCCTAGAGAATTGTTGAATAAATGGGGAGTTTTTACTGCGCCGTTATTAATCAAAGTAATTAATGCTTTTGACATTTGTATTGGTGTTGCAGTCCAATATCCTTGACCTATTCCTACTGATATGGTATCTCCTTGATACCATGGTTGTTTGAATTTTTTCATTTTCCATATGCGAGTAGGCATAATTCCTGTGATTTCCTCGGAGATATCAATACCACTATGTTGTCCATATCCGAATTGTGACATCCATTCTGATAATTTATCGATTCCCATATTATAAGCTATTTGATAAAAAAAAGTATCCGCTGATTCTTCTAGTGCATTAGTTACATTTAATTGTCCATGTCCTGTTTTTTTCCAATCTTTATAATATTTTTTAGAACCAGGTAATTGCCACCATCCTGGATCGAAAAAAGAAAAATTTTTGTTAATAGCTCCTAGTGTTAAAGCAGACAATAAAATATAAGGTTTGACTGTAGATGCCGGAGGATATAATCCTTGTATAGATCGATTTATTAATGGGTAATTTTTATTTTTTAATAAGTTATTATAATGTGTATTGGATATACCATGTACGAATAAATTCGGGTCATAACTGGGATTTGAAATTAATGCTCGTATGCTTCCATCGCGCGGATCTAACACGATAACACATGCTTTGTTATTTATTAAAAGTTTTTCAATATATTGTTGAAGATTAAGATCTAAAGTTAAGATTAAATCTGTTCCTGGTTGTGGCGGTTTTTCGTATAATTCACGAATAATTTGTCCATGATTATTTACCTCTACTTTTTTGTAACCTGTTTTACCATGTAAAATTTTTTCATAATAGTGTTCTATGCCTAATTTACCTATGTTTTTTGTTGCAATATAATTTTTTAAAATACCTTCTTTATTTAATTTTTTTTTATCTTGATGGTTAATTTTAGATACGTAACCTAAAACATGAGTTAATGTAGATCCGTAAGGATAATAGCGATGTTGATAACATTTTATTTCTACACCAGTAAAGCGATATTTATTAACTGCAAATTTAGCCAGTTGTATTTCTGTAAGCTTAGATTTTAAAATTAATACAGTAGAATTAGATAGTTTCTTGCATTGTTTATTAAAATTTGTAATATCTTCTTCAGTAAGATCAATAATGTATTTTAGATCGTTAATAGTTTTTTGTAAATTATGTACTTTTTCAGGAGTTATTTCTAATTGGTAAGATATTTTATTAAGCGCCAACATGGTGCCATTACGGTCATAGATTAATCCTCTGCTTGGTGCAATAGGTATTTTTTTAATATAATTATTATGAGCTTTATTGTTATAATCGTTGAAATTAATAATTTGTAGATAGTATAAATTGATAATTAAAATACTACTTAATAATGTAATAATAGCACTTGCTATGAATATTCGTTTTGTAAATAGTAGTGACTCATAGGAATCATTACGAAAAAAATGGAAATATTGTATTTTCATTTAATTAATAAAGATTGTATTTATTTTGTAGTGAGTATCATGTATAGTTATTAAGTAAGGAGTTCTAGTTGTACAAATATACATATTATTTTTTTAGTATATTTAAGTTAGCCCCATAATTTTTCTAATTCATATAATTTTCTGGATCTTTTTTGCATTATGTGTAAGATGATATCTCCCATATCAATAATAACCCATTCAGCTGTATTTTTTCCTGAAATGCAATAGTTTTTTTTTAAACCTATTGCCTGCGATTTTTGTGTTATATATTCCGTAATAGAAATGACATGTCTGTCAGATTTTCCAGTGCATATTATCATATAGTCAGTAATATTCGATTTATGACTTACGTTTAGGAAAACAATGTTTTCTCCTTTTAAATTATTAATTATATTTATAATTAGGTCTTTGAGAAGAACAGTGTTGTGTAATAACTTATTTTTATTGTTTTTATATGTCATGTAATTATATTGAGAAAATTAAAAAATTTATTTTAGTATTATATTTGATTATGTATGTATTGATGGTGTAATGATTATTAAGTAATAATTTAATTATAAGTATAGTATTAGTGTTTTTTAATAAAATTAGATAAAATACACTATGTATATTTTATTTTACGTACTCAAGCGTTTTAATATTTTTCATGATACATTAAATTTTAAGATAGTTGATGTAATAAATATAGATAATTAATTAAAAAAGTTATTGTGTATTTTTTTTGTAAGTCTATGTTTTATTAATATTGAATAAGTTGTTTTAAACACTATAATTTTATTTTAGTTTTGGATCTTGTTAATGTTTATATCTATTAAATTTTAAATTTTGAATGATATATGTATTATTTTATTAATTAAAAGTATTGTGTATTTTAATTTGATATGTATTTTATTAAACAAATAATTAATGCAATAAAGTTTTATAGTATGGAAGTAAAACTTTGTAATATGTTATAATGTTTATATTAAACCTTATTAATCATTTAAGTTTGATATTATTATTGACATAACAACAAAGTTAAAACTTCAAATGTACTCCAAGTATTATAAATGTTGTTTTGTTTAATTTCTAATTCTAATTGGAACATAATTTTTATAGATATACTTAATTGATTAAAATTTAATCGTTTTAAAGCTTTTATTAATAATAACTGATGTTTATTTGATTTTATTTTGTATTTATCTGATAACAAGTTTTGTGTGATGTTTTGTTGTGTCTGTTGTTTATATGTGAGTAATAGCAATATTTCATGTTGAAGTTTGCGTAATAAAATTACAGGTTCAATATTTTCTAATTTTAATTTGTGTAAAATATGACAAGATAATTTGTAGTTTCCAGATAGAAGTGTATTAATCCAGTGAGATGGAGTAAAATTGATTAGTTTGTTTATTGTTTTTTTAACTTGAGTTAATGAGATTATGTCATCAGGATATATATAGCGTAAATTTTTTAATAATTCGACTACACTTGATAAATCATCTTGATAATATTCATGTAATAACTGACAGATCTTATGATCTAACAAGATATTCATCTTTTTTGCTGTGTCTAAAATCCAATTTAGTAAATAATTAGCTTGAGGTGTATTACAATTAATCAATATTGTTTTGTGATGAAATTTTTTTAAAAAAATGTAATTTTTTTTATAATTGGTTAATTTATCAATATGAACAATAAATAATAAATTTTTGTTACACAATGAAAATAAAACAGATATTTTTTTATTGACGATGTCATTAATGTAATTGTTTGATATAGTGAAGGATAGTATTTGTTTATTGTTGAATAAATGTAAATTTTTACATTTATTAAATATGTTACTCCAGTTAGTGTTTTTATCTAATAAGAAACTATATTTTTGATTGAAACCACATTTTTTTGCTGTTTTATAAATTTTATTTTGACTTTCTTGTAATAAAAGAGGATTCGTGCCATATAAAATATAGATGTTATTTATTTTTTTTTTTAATTGAGAACTTAATTGTTCTGGATATAAATAAATCATGATAATTTGTAGTAAATATATTTAATTATTTGATTTCTTTTAAGTTTTGATTAAGTTTATTTAGTGTTCTATTTAGCATTAATAATGATATTCAGAAGTTTACATACTAATTGTTGCGCCGCTTGTTGATATATTTCTTTGCGCAAATTTTTTATTTCTGAATCTCGTGTTAATGGCATAGAATGATTTGTAAAGTAATATCGATTAATTTTAATATTTACAGTATGTGTTGTGGAAGATATTATAATTTTTGCTTTTATTTTCAACGTTAGCTGAAATTTAGTTAATATATTGTTCTGGATTATATCAATTTTATTATTGTTTTCAAATACATTGATAATCTGTACTGACGGAGTCGTTATATTTAAATGATTTTTATCTTTTATTAGGTTAAAATTATTTATGTTCAGTTCTGTTTTTATCATATTAGCTAGTAAATGATAAGACTCTAAATTATAAAAAGTGATATTTTTTACGTTATGAGTGCTATATAAATTTTCATATGTGGTGAATTTATAACCACAATTCATAAGAATGGTTGTTGTTAATATAAATAAAAAAATTTTAACATTACATAACATGTATTTTATTTTGATATAATATTTAGCAATTTATTTTTAATAAAAAATGTTTTGTAAAATTTATTTTTTTGCAAATATTTTTTTAATGAAGGATTGTGTAGTATATATTGTTGTATAATATTCTTTTCAGAATTAATTGGTACAGCAATTGTACAGCAAAATTTTCCGTTGTATTGAATTATAATATTTACTTCAGACTGCATGAGAGTTTGAGTATCTACACATGGCCATGAGGTTGCATCTATATTTTTTTTATTACCTAAAGCATTCCAAAGAACAAAAGCAATATGTGGAGTAAAAGGGTAAATTAATCTTACAATAACTTCTAGTGCTTCTTGTGTTAATGCTCGGTCTTGTTCTTCATTTTTAGATATTTTAGTTAATTTATTTGTAAATTCCATTATAGAAGCAATAGCAGTATTAAACATTTGTCTTTTGTCGATGTCATGAGTAACTTTAGTAATAGTTTTATGTAGTTCTTGTCGTAATTTCTGTTGCTGTGTATTTAAGTTATTTATATTTAATTTAATTGTTGGACCTTTTTGAATATGATCATAAGTTAAGTTCCAAATACGATTTAGAAAACGTTTTGCTCCTTGTATACCAGATTCATTCCACTCGAGGGGCATTTCTGGTGGTGCAGCAAACATTATAAATAAACGTATAGTATCAGCGCCGTATTTTTCTATCATTGATTGGGGATCTACCCCATTATTTTTTGATTTAGACATTTTAATCATACCAGCATGAATTAATGTATTTCCTTTATCATCTTTAGCTTCAATAATTTTTCCTTTTTTATTATATTTAATTTTAGTATTTTTAGAACAAATCCAAATTTTTTCATTATTATTTGATAAATAATAGAAGGCGTTTGCTAATACCATACCTTGACATAGTAATCTTTTTGCTGGTTCATCTGAATTAACTAAACCGAGCTCTTTCATTAATTTGTGAAAGAATCGAAAATATATCAAGTGCATTACAGCGTGTTCTATTCCACCAATATATTGGTCAATTGGTAACCAATAATTAGCAGAAGTTGAATGTAACATACCTTTTTTATAATTTGGACATGTATACCTTGCGTAGTACCACGATGATTCTACAAACGTATCTAATGTATCTGTTTCACGAATTGCTGGATGTCCATTATGAATAATATTTTTCCATGTTTTATTAATTTTTAATGGATTTAAAATATTATTATTGGTTTCGATATTTTCAGGTAGAATAACTGGTAATTGATTGATAGGAACTGGAATGACCTTCTTATTTTCAAGAGTGATCATTGGGATAGGTGTCCCCCAGTAGCGTTGACGTGATATTCCCCAATCTCGTAAACGATATTTTATTTTGTATTTTGCTAATCCGTGGTTTATTAATGATGTAGTAATATTATTTAATTCAATTACATGATTACATTGTTTGTTATGTTTTTGTTTTGTATGTTTATATAAGTTTTTGTTTTTTGGTTCTATTTGAGAATTACAGCATTCATGATTTATTTCGTGACAAATATTTATTGGTAAATTATATTTTTTTGCAAATTCCCAGTCTTGTTGATTGTTATTGGGCGCGCCCATTTTAATATCAGTTTCATTATTTGTTGTTAAAATATTGGTGATCCAAATAGGTAGTTCTTGATTACTGACAGGATGAACAGCATTTATATTACTTGCTATACCCTTTTTTTCTGTAGTAATTAATTCAGATTCAGTTAATTTGACAGCACGGAATGTTTTGATAAATTTTGCTATTTTTTCGCATGTAGCAGACAATTTTAATGATAAAGGATGATGTATGGATATTAAAATATATGTTGTTGCCATTAATGTTGCAATCTTTGTTGTGTAGATTGTTAGTATTTGATTGCTTTTTGTAATTTTAAAAGTAATTTCGAAACCTTGCGAGCGTCCTATCCAATTTTTTTGCATTTCTTTAATTTTTTTTGGCCAATATTTTAATTTATCTAAATCAAATAAAAGTTGTTCAGCATAATTTGTAATTTTTATAAACCATTGTGGTGTTTTTTTATGTTTTATATATGAATTGCAACGCCAACAACATCCATTAATTACTTGTTCATTAGCTAATACAGTTTGATCTTGTGGACACCAGTTTACTAATGCAGTTTTTTTATATATTAATTTTTTTTTATATAAAATAGTAAATAGCCATTGTTCCCAAAGATAATATTCTGGTTTACAAGTAGTTATTTCTCTACTCCAATCATAACCAAATCCTAATATTTTTAATTGTTTTTTCATATAATTAATATTAGAATATGTCCATGATGAGGCTGAAGTTTTATGTATATATGCAGCCTGTTCTGCAGGCAAACCAAATGCATCCCATCCCATGGGTTGTAATACATTTTTTCCTAACATACGTTGATAACGAGAAATAACGTCACCTATAGTATAATTCCGTACATGACCCATATGTAATCGTCCAGAAGGGTATGGCAACATAGATAAACAATAATATTTTTTTTTATTTACATCTTCGGTAACCTGGAATGTTTTATGTTTTTCCCAATATTGTTGTACGGTTTGTTCTATTTGTTTTGGATAGTAAAATTTTTTCATGATTATAATTTTTTATGTTAATTAAAGATTTGTTTCTTTCATATTGTACAATATTATCGGCAATTATGGATCCAAAAATATATATTTAAATTTATGTATTTTATATTTTTATATGATTTGTGTTAAAATTGTTAATATTTTAAATGTATAAGTCATACAATTCAAAAATTTCATGTCATATTTTGGTTAATAAAATAATAATTACTTATTTTAAGAATTATTTTTTATATCAAAAATAGATATTTTGATCATAAATATAATTTATGATGTATTTATTGATGTTATATAACATTATTTTTTGTCAATTTGAAAATATATATTTACAGTATTATTTTTTAATTTAATTTTTTTAAGTATGAAAATGTAAAAATTTTTTAAATTCTATAAATAGTTATGTTAATAATTAAAGCGATAAATTAATATCTTGTGTCATGCGAGAGTTGTATAAATGATCAAGAATACAGGTTATACATCATTTGTATGTAATAATGGGTAATATTATTTATATTTAATTGTATTAAATATAAATTAAATATATAAAATATATAATTATTTAGTTATATATTGTTTATTTTTAATTTTTTATTACTGATTAGTGAATATTTAATAATTTTATAAATGTTTTCTATTGGTAATTTTTACTATTCATATTATTAATTAATTATTAATGTTTCTTCCGAAAATAAATGCTATAATTCCACATATGAAAATTAAAATCCATAATGGGTAATATCCCATCTTAGCGTAGGGAGTAGTTCCTTTGGTAGGAAAGATATTCATATTTAATGTTTGACAAGTTGATGTAGGTAATTGTTTTTGAGATATGCCATCTGCACTCACTATAGCAGTTATGCCGTTGTTGGTGCAACTTAGCAGAGGTCTACCTAATTCAAGTGCACGCATACATGCCATTTGAAAATGCTGCCATGGGCCGATGGAATTGCCAAACCAAGCATCATTAGAAATAATTAACAGAAAATCGGTATCTTTACAAAAATTTTTCTGTATTTGTTCATCAATTATTATTTCATAACAAATAGCTGCAGTAAATTTCATATTAGCCGCTTGTAATTGCGGTTGTAAATAATGGCCTTTTTGTAAAAAATTTATTGGTAAATTTAAAAATGACGTTACGTGTTGTAGTATCATGGATGAAGGATTGATTTCTCCGAAAGGTACTAAATGGTGTTTGTTATAACGATTTTTAGTGTAATTATAACAATAAGGGATAGAGTCACCAAGTACTATGATACTATTATAATAAGTATATTTATATGATTTTTCATTTACCCCGATAATGCCAGTAATTAAGCTGGTATTATTTTGTCTTAATTGTTTATCTAATGTTAATAATAATTTTGTTTGATTAATTTCTAAATCTGGTATGGCTGTTTCAGGCCAAATGATTATTTGTGTTTTATTTATAATCGGTAAAGTTTTTTGTAGATAGACATTTAATATTTCATTTATTTTTTCATTATTCCATTTTATATTTTGATCGATATTACCTTGAATTAATGTTATGTTAACAGCACGTTGTGGCTGGATGTAATACCATCGTATTTGATTTAAAGGTGTTATGAATAATAACAATATTATTATTGTTAATAGTGATGGGTAATGTTTTTGCGTAAGAAAAAATGTTAACAAGCCACTTATGATTACAATTATGAAAGTAATGAATTTTACCCCAAAAATTGGTGCTAATCCTTTTAATGGACCATTGATTTGGCTGTATCCAAATTGTAACCATGGAAAGCCTGTTAATATCCAACCTCTTAAAAATTCGATTACCGACCATAATACAGAAGCCCCTAAAGTTAATCTCCATAAATTTGAATTAGGCCATATTTTAACCAACAAAATTGAAAATAATGTTGGATAAAATGTTAAATAAATAATAAATATGCTTGTTATTAAAATACTTGTTAATGTTGATATTTCGCCAAATGTAGTCATACTGATATATATCCAGTGTACTCCAGTACCGAATAATCCAATACCCCATATAAAACCTTGCAGCGCGGCTTGTTTTATATTACATTGTAAAGTTGTTATTAGTAATCCAGTGAGAGAAAGAATGCTTAATGGCCAAAAATTGTAAGGAGAAAATGCAAAAACACCTACTATACCAGTTATCAAGGATAGTATACTATTGTATATATTTTGGTAAGATATTTTTGTGCATTTAATATTCATATATTTAGTACGTGAAATTATTATATTTAATAGATTTTATGGGATTTGTACTAATACTTGAATGATACGACGACTATCTGTTAAAGATACTTTAAAAATATAGTTATCAATATTAATTGATTCATGAATTTTTGGTAAATGTCCAAAAGATTGCATAATCAAGCCGCCAATAGTGTCAAATTCTTCATGATCAAAATGAGCATTGAATGTTTTATTAAATTTTTTTATAGGTGTTAACGCATGAACAATGAAAGTATGTTGATTGATTTGGTGGATTTCGTAATGTTCTTCATCATCATATTCATCTTCAATATTACCTACGATAAGTTCAAGGATATCTTCGATGGTTATTAATCCAGACATATTTCCAAATTCGTCAATAATGATTGACATATGATAATGTTGACAACGAAACTCTTTTAACATTCTATCTACACGTTTGTTTTCTGGTACTACTATAGCTGGCCGCATTATTTTTTCGATGTTAAAATGTTTAGTATTGAACATAAAAGGTAATAAATCTTTAACCATAAGAATACCTATAATGTGGTCTTTATTTTCACCAACTATTGGAAATCGTGAATGTGCATATTGTATAATTACGTCTAGGGAGTGTTGTAATGTTTGTGATTTATTTAAAGTTATTATTTGGGATTTTGGAATCATGATATCACGTACTTTTTTCTCAGTAAGATTAATGACTCCTTCTAACATTTTACGTGTATCGGTATCAATAAGCGAATGTTGTTCATAATTATGGATTAGTTTCAACAAATTTTTTCGATTTTTAGGTTCACTATGAAATAATTGATTTAAGATTGTGGTAAAAAAATTTTTTTTATTACCAAGGTTATTATTTTCTTGTAGATGATGATCACTCATATTATTTTTTTAATTATTTTGATTTTTTATAATTAGTATTATGATATCCCAATTTATTTATAATTTTTTGTTCCATCATGTTCATATTTTTTGTTTCTTTATTTGAAAGATGGTTGTATCCTAATAAATGTAAAACACCGTGAGTTACTATATGTGCCCAATGTAATTCAAGATTTTTTTTTTGTTTATGTGCTTCATTTTCTACTATTTGACGACAAATAACTAAATCACCAAGTAATGGAGTTTTGATATTGGTTGGAGGGGTAAATGGGAAAGATAAAATATTAGTTGGATAATTTTTATTACGATATTGCGTATTTAATGCACAACTTTCATTTTCATCCACTAATCTAATAGTTATTTCTGTTTTTCTATTATGATATGAATATAATATTATTTTTAGCCAACGTATAAATGTTAATTTGTGTGGTAAGCCGCATAAGCTGTCACAAGCTACTTGCAGGTTAAGGATGACTTGATTCATTTAGTTATTTATTTTGGTTATAATTGGATAATTATAGCACTTTTAGTTGTGAAAGATATATTATCTATGTTTTGTTTTTAGGAAATTGTTTTTTTCCCAATATTCATAGGCGTTAGTAATGTTTTTAACTATTGGATGTCTAATAACATCTTCGTTATGAAAGATGTTAAAACTTATACCTTTTATATTAGTTAAAATTTGCATTGCATGACATAATCCTGATGGTTGGTTTTGAGGTAAATCTATTTGAGTGATGTCGCCAGTAATAATTACTTTTGAATTAAAACCTATTCTAGTTAAAAACATCTTCATTTGTGCAATAGTTGTATTTTGTCCTTCATCAAGAAGGATAAAAGCATGATTAAAGGTACGTCCTCGCATATAAGCTAATGGAGCTATTTCAATGATATTACGTTCAATTAATTTTTTTACTTTAGTATGTCCCATAATTTTAAACATTGCATCATATAATGGATATAAGTAGGGGTGTATTTTTTGATATAAATCACCTGGTAAAAATCCTAATTTTTCGTCTACCTCTACTGCCGGCCTTGTTAATATAATTTTGTGAATATTTTGGTGTTCTAATGCTTGTATTGCTGTTGCTACAGCTAAATAGGTTTTTCCTGTTCCTGCCGGCCCAATACCAAATATAATATCATGATTACAAATATGAGTAATATACTTCATTTGGTTAATTGTTTTTGGTTTAACTAAAGAGTGTTTTGTATTAATGTTAATAATTTTATTATGGTTAATAGGAATTAGTTTATTTTTTTCGAATGTTTTACTTTTTATAATAGCTAGATGTATTTGTTCTGGTCCAATATTAGTAATAATGCCATTTAATGGAGCAGTATCTAGATATAAAGATGTAATTACAGTAGTAGCAATATCTATATGTATTGTATTTCCTATGAGTTGAAAAATGTTATTAAATCGGTTTATAATGATATCTAATTGATGTTCAAGTTCTTTGATATTATTATCAAGTGGGCCGCATAAACTCATTAATCTGTTATTATCAATTGGTTCAAGTATAATTTTTTTATTGTGAAGTTTATGTTTGGTCATTTTATTTTAATTTAAAGAAATTTAATAGAAGAAGACAGTTTAAAGATTTATGTGTTGTTATGTTTTATTTGGTATATAAATATTTAAAATAATTTATAATTATTTTGATATTTGTTTGATTTTAAAACATAAAACATATGTTTTGTTACGAATATATATAATAATATTGATTACTTACTTGTGTAAATTAATGTATATGTTTTTTTCTAAATTTTAAAAAATCTGAGTTTATTTTTCAATGTGTATTATAAAATATTATGACATTGTGGATATTTACATATGTCATGTAATGTATCTGTGTTATAAATTGTACAATGTTTTATTATGGTAATTTTGATTAAATAATGAGTTGATATATAATATTTAAGTATAGTTAATATTAAAAACATGTTTTTAGATCATTTTATTATAATATATTTATAATAATGTTAATTATGTATAGTAATGAACAAATCTGATATATATGATGTAATAGTAATTGGAGGAGGAGTCATAGGCAGTAGTTTTGCTTTATATCTTTCTCAATCTAATTTTAGAATAGCATTAGTTGAGAAAAATATTCAGAAATTAGTTGTGTCTAAAAATAATCCACCTGATCTGAAAGTATTAGCTATTAATTGTAATTCTATTAATTTTTTGACTGAAATTAATATTTGGCCATTTATAGATGAGTTTTATTGTACTCCATATTGTCAATTAGAAACGTGGGAATATCAGGTAGCAAAGGTAACATTTAATTCTAATTCTATTTATTTATCTAAAATGGGATTTATTGTAGAATATCAAAGATTACAAACAGCCATGTGGCAATCTTTTGATAAACATGAAAATTTAACGTTGTATTATCCATTTTCAATTATTTCCATAAAATATAACGGTGTTTATTGGCAAATAGAATTAAACGATAATAGAATAATTATAGGTCGTCTATTAATAGGAGCAGATGGCATGAATTCTAGTGTTAGAAAGTTATCGGGTATTTCTATTAGTGGCTGGGAATATGGTCAATCTTGTATGTTGTTAAGTGCAAGGGCAGAAAAAAAACAGTCAAATACTATTTGGCAGATTATTACTCCTTGTGGTCTAAAAGGATGTTTACCGTTGTATGATAATTGGGTGTCTTTAATGTGGTATGATACAACAGAACGTATTCATCAACTAAAGAAATTACCTTTATTGGTATTAGAAAAAAAAATACGAAATGTATTTATGCCTAAATTAGGTAATATAAAATTATATAATGTAGGTTATTCTCATTTATTTTGTCAGCATGTACATGAGTACATACGACCAGGGTTAGCATTAATTGGTGATGCTGCGCATTGTATGCATTCTTTAGCAGGACAAGGGGTAAATCTTGGATTTAAAGATGCTGTAATGTTAGCAAGAATATTGATTGATGCTCGGAATAAAGATAATAGATATTGGGATAAAATAGAAGTTCTTCAATGTTACCAACATAAGCGTCGATACGATAATTTATTAATGCAAATTGGGATACACGCATTTTATCTTATTTTTATTAATAATAATATTTTTTTGAAAGTAATAAGAAATATTGGATGTATTTTTATCAATAATTCTAATTTCTTTAAGAAAAAAATATTAAAATATGCTTTAGGTATTTTAAAAAAATAAAGTAGATATATTTATATTTTTGTTGTGTTGTTGATTAATGAAATTATTTGTTATTACGTTATTAAATAAAATAAATTAAATATTATGAATAATAAATACTTAATTTTAGTTGTTTAAATTATGTATTATGTAAAATATTTTGAAACTATGAATATTTTTGATTTATTTTAAAATTCAGTAGCCTAATTATTATTATAGAAATATTAATTATTTAGATATGTTAGTTTATAGAAATATTTAAGTTTTTTGTTTATTTTGTAAATGATTCGTCAATTTTAAATTTTATTAATAGCATTTTGTTATAAAAATGTTGCGTATTTTTTTGATGTTCGTGAATGTTATAATAAAACACTGGGGTACCAGGATTCGAACCTAGGAATGGTGGGATCAAAACCCACTGCCTTAAACCACTTGGCTATACCCCATTTTCAGTAATTACATTTTAACTATTAAATAAATATATGCGGGAGACGAGATTTGAACTCGTACATTGCAACAATATTAGAATCTAAGTCTAACGCGTCTACCAATTTCGCCACTCCCGCAATTATAATATAGTCATGAGCAAATTAAATTTATAGAAAATTTATACAAAAATTAACATGTTAAAGTCTAATAATATTATTATAACAGTAAATCGAAAAATTAAATTAACAATACATAGCTACGACAGGGATTGAACCTGTGACCTCAGCGTTATGAGTGCTGTGCTCTAACCCATCTGAGCTACGTAGCTACATTATTAATATTACATAATACACAAATAACATGTATATAATTTATATATTCTATAATTTTAACATTTTCATGTTGTTTATATTCAGATGAAATGTATATCGTGTTAAACTGTACTTCATTTTTCATACATAAAAATTTTAAAATATAAAATTTTGTTGTTATTATTAAATAAATATACGATTCGTTTCATAAATTCAGTATGTATTAAAAATTTTTATTTGTAAAGATTGTTTATTTTTAGAAATTTTATTTTTTAAATTAAAATAATATTTTTTAAATAATCTATGTTAATGTTAATTAAAGTATCTTTTAAAAAGAGATAAAATTAAGCAATATTCATATTAATTTTACATGATTAAAGTGAATTATTAAATTTATTAATGTTTTTTTATTTTAATTTCTTTACCATTAACAATGGTTTTATTTATTTTGTATTCATCAGTGAATATGGTTAAGTTAGCTATCTTATTTATGGAAATTGTTCCTAAGTAGTCGTCTACACCTAAGGCTTGTGCTGGATATAAAGTAGCCATGCGTAAAGCTTCATCTAATGATATTCCTGCATATTTAACACTGTTTTTTATTGCTCCAATCATGGTAAGTGATGATCCGCTTAGGATACCATGTTGATCTACACATAAACCATTATGATGTTTTATCGTTTTGCCTGCAAAAGTAAACGTTTTAATATTATTATTGGTGCCAGCAGGAGATGTAGCATCTGTAACTAAAATTAAATGATCTGTTTTAATGTGTTTTGCATTTCGTACGTTAGCCCAATGGACATGAATCCCGTCAGTAATAATACTGCAATAAATAGTTGGTGTATCAAAGACTGCACCTATTATTCCGGGTTCTCGTGCAGTTAATGGAGGCATAGCATTGAATAAATGAGTAACAAAATTTATGCCAGCATTAAACCCTTTTTTTGTTTGTTCATATGTTGCATTGGAATGGCCAACTGAAATCTGGATGCCTGATTTGCATAAACGGTAAATAATTGATTGTTTTACTTGTTCTGGAGCTAAAGTAATTTTTTTTACTATATCATTATTATCACATAAAAAGGCAATCATTTCTTCTGTAGGAAAACGAATAAAAAGAGGATTATGAATACCTTTTTTTTTGGGATTTATATATGGTCCTTCCAAATGTAATCCTAAAGCTTGATTTTTATTTTTTAACAAAAAAATTCGTATGATTTTAATAGCTTGTTTTATTAAAATATCACTACTAGTAATCAGTGTAGGAAGGAAACTTGTACAACCAAATTTTTGATTGGTAGTTTGCATAATTTTCAGTGTGTTTATAGATATATTATTAACGTTATCATTGAATTGAACACCGCCACATCCATTTAGTTGTAAGTCAATAAATCCGGGAGCTAATATATTACCAGATAAATCATGCTGGATTATTTTTTTTGAAAGATATTTCATTGGCAGAATATTATTGATGAAACCATTAGATATAATTAATGCATGGTTTGTAAGGATTTTATTACCAGTATATATTCGACTGTTAGTTAACGCGTACATAATCAGTTAATATTTATTTGCATACTTGTAGTATTATTAATTTCTAGTTCTTGAAAATATTTAACAGTTTTCACTTTTAATTCCATTGTTGAAGCTTCATCACATACTATAATTACTTTTGGGTGCAATTGCAAATAACTAATAGTCCACATATGATTAACATTACCTTCAATTGCTGCTTTCACTGCTAATGCTTTGTTTTTTCCTGTTATTAAAATTATAATTTCTTGTGCATCTAAAAGCGTACCTATACCAATTGTTAGAGCTAAATTTGGTACGCGATCAATTTTATTATTAAAAAATCGTGAATTAGCATGACGAGTTTCTTCTGTGAGTTTTTTTATACGAGTACGTGAAGACAAAGATGAACCTGGCTCGTTGAAAGCAATGTGACCATCATTACCAACACCGCCTATGAATAAATTAATTTTACCATATGATTTTATTTTATTTTCATATCTTTGACATTCAATATCAAAATTTGGTGCATTACCATTTAAAAGATTAATGTTTTCTTTAGGAATATCAATATAATTAAAGAAATTTTTATGTATAAAAGAATGATAACTTTTAGGATTATCAGATGATAAACCAACATATTCATCCATATTAAATGTTACTACATGTTTAAAAGTAATATCTCCTGTTTTATATTTTTTAATTAATTTTTTATACATTTCTAAGGGTGTACTACCAGTTGGTAAACCTAGTATAAATGGCCTGCGAGCAGTTGGTTGAAAAGTATTGATACGATGTACAATATAACTAGTTACCCATGTACTAACTTGAGATGCAGTTTGTAAAAATATTGGTCTCATTTAATATAATCCTAATGGTTTAATAAGTATATGAATAAATATTATTACATGTGATTTACTGAATTTATATTTGTATTATAATCTAATTTAGAGTTTCTTGAGATCATTTAAACAACAATAAAAAACTTTAATGTAAGAAGTTTATATAAGTAAATCAGTAAGTTATAATAAATAAAATTAAGTTAAGAAAAATATTTTATATTTTGATAAAATAAAGTATATACAAAATATATATTAATAGAATATTAACAATGCAGATAATTGTGTACAGGAAAATAATAAAATTTCTATGTTATTGAACACGATAATTGTTTTGAAATTATGGTAATTATAATTTTGTATGTTTTGTTAATTAATTATGATTTATTTTGGTTTATTTTATTTTTATTATTATATATATCTTTATTAATTTAAACTTATGGAAAATTTTTAACTTATAATATAAATACATATTATTTATTAATTTGTTGAAATAATATGTTATTGTACTATTACATGATAGTCATGTAGTAGTATTTTCTATACTTTATTAGTAATGTTTTATAAATTTTTATAAAATTTTATTTTGATTTTATTCATAATAAAAGTTCCTTTATAAGGGATATCATGAATGTTTACATTTTATAAATAGTTTATGATTTCATTAATACAGTATTTTGTTATAATTTTATACATAATGATTTAATTGAAAAGTTTTTATGAAACGACCTATTGTATATAGAAATAATTTTATTTATCAAATTATTGAAAAAGATTTATCTCTTGATAAATCTAAAATAATACGTACAAGATTTCCACCAGAACCTAATGGATATTTACATGTTGGGCATGCAAAATCAATATGTTTAAATTTTGGTGTCGTACAATATTATCACGGTCAGTGTTATTTACGTTTTGATGATACTAATCCAGTTAACGAAGATATACAATATGTTGAAGCCATTAAAAACGATATTGTATGGTTAGGTTTTCAATGGCATGGTGATGTACGTTATGCTTCAGATTATTCTGAAAAATTATATAATTATGCTGTAGAACTAATAAATAAAGGATTAGCGTATGTAGATGAATTGTCACCAAATAAAATTCGTGAGTATCGTGGAACATTAGTTTTGCCGGGCAAAAATAGTCCTTATCGTTCTCGACATATAAAAGAAAATTTAATGTTGTTTACTAAAATGCGACAGGGATATTTTGCAGAAGGAAAAGCTTGTTTACGGGCTAAAATTGATATGTCATCTCCTTATATGATTATGCGAGATCCTGTTCTTTATAGAATTAAATTTATACATCACCAACGTGTTGGAGATAAGTGGTGTATTTATCCAACCTATGATTTTACTCATTGTATTTCTGATGCTCTGGAAGGTATTACTCATTCTTTATGTACTTTAGAATTTCAAGATAATCGCAGATTATATGATTGGATTTTAAATAAAATTAATATTAACGTGCATCCACGTCAATATGAATTTTCACGTCTTAATTTGGAATATGCTGTAATGTCTAAACGTAAACTTGATTTATTAGTATTACATAATATTGTAACAGGATGGGATGATCCACGTATGCCAACTATTTCGGGTTTGCGTAGGCGTGGTTATACCCCCGAATCTATTCGTGAATTTTGTTATCGTATTGGTGTTACTAAACAAGAAAGCTGCATAAACATGGCAGCATTAGAAGCTTGTATCAGGAAAGATTTAAATGACAAGGTATCACGTGTTATGGCCGTTCTCGATCCTATAAAAATAATTATTAATAATTTACCTGATAAGTATGAAGAAAAAATTGTTGCGTTGAATCATCCTAATAAATTGGATATGGGAACTCGTCAAATTTTTTTTACTAAAGAAATATTTATTGATCGCAATGATTTTTGTGAAATAGTTAATGATTATAAAATTAGAAAATTAATATTAGGTAAAAAAATACGTTTACGTAACGCGTATGTTATTCAGGCTGAACGAGTGCAGAGAGATAATAATGGAGCTATTAGTATAATTTTCTGTACATATGATTCTCAAACACTTAATAAGAATCCTATTGATTGTCGTGATGTTAAGGGTGTTATTCATTGGGTGTCAGCAACGAGGAATGTGATTGCAGAATTTCGTTTGTATAATCATTTATTTACAATATCTAATCCATGGGCAGTGAAAAATTTTTTATCGTATGTAAATCCTCGTTCTTTGGTTATTTATCATGGTTTTGTTGAAGATAGTGTTTTATATTCTAAAAAGAATAAACATTATCAGTTTGAACGTGAAGGATATTTTTGTATTGATGAGTGTTATTCTACTGCAAATAAATTAGTATTTCATCGTACGGTAGAATTGAAGAGCATATGGAAAACAAAAAATAATAAAAAAATCCTATGAATTTTTTATGAATTATAAAACGCATAAATTATAAAATAGTGCTTATTTATATATATATGAATTATAAGAAGGTTATCTGTTTATTTTTTATTGTTTTTAAAATAATTTAATTTAAATTCATTTCTTTTTTAATTTGTTTAACCCAATTAATCACGCGATCTAAAGTCATTTCAGGTTGTCGATCTTCGTCTATAACTAATCCAACGAAATGATCTTTATTAATTAAACTTTTAGAAGATTCAAAACGATACCCATCAGTAGGCCATTTTCCAATTAAAGTAGCTCCATTATGTTCAGTAATTTCTTTCAATATATTCATTGCATCACAAAAATATTCAGCATAATCTTCTTGATCTCCACAACCAAAAATTCCTACTTTTTTCCCACAAAAATTAATGGTTTTTAAAATAGGGAAAAAATCTTCCCAATCACATTGAGCTTCACCATAATACCAAGTGGGAATTCCTAAAAGTAAATTATTATATTGTTCTAAATCTTCTCTATTGCTATTCACGATATCAAATATATCTGCAACATTGGTGCCTAATTGTTTTTGAATCATTTTTGCAACGTTTTCTGTGTTACCAGTATCACTACTAAAAAAAATGCCCACTTTTGCTTTCATAATGTATGTACCTTTAAATTAATTTTTCATATATAACTTAATTATAAAAATTTTATTATTTAAAATGTTTGCATGTTAATTATTACATTGTTCATTTTATTTAAACACATTTTATTTTGTAAATTACGTAATTATAATAATTTTAGTAATTGGTTTACAATGAAATAATAAACATTATTTTATAATATTTTGTATGATTTATATTTTTATGTGATTTACACGTATTTTAGTAATGATTTAATGAATTATTTAAATAATCTTAATATTACGGTTATCAATTTAAATTTATGATGCTTATTAATGCAAAATCCTAATCGAGTAAATAATTTTGAATAAATATCTTCAGTCTATAAATATTTATATGTATCGTCAATTATTTTCTAATGCATTTAAAATTTAAAAAAATTAGTTTTTTAAAAAATCATTGATAATATTTAATACAATATCTGGTTTTTCATGATGCAACCAATGTCCAACTTGAAGTACTTTTATAATTTGTGCTTTAGGAAAATTTTGAAAAATATCAGTATAATAATGTTTATTTATGTATGTAGATAGTTCACCTTTAATAAATAATATTTTTCCAGTCCAAGGAAAATAATTATGCCAATTACTAAGAATGGAATAATATTCTTTTATGACTTTAATATTAAATAGCCATCGTCCTTGATAAAAAGATTTTAATAAAAATAGTATGATTTGTTTATCTTGAATATTTTTTTGCATAATTTGATTAGCTTGATGTCGTGTAGTTGCACCAATTTTAATAACATCATTTATAGCTATAAATACAGGATTTATATTGTATGTGACATAATTCACTGGTGCTATGTCAAGAATTATTGCTTTTATAATACGATTTGGCGCTAGTTGACACAAAAACATAGCTACCTTACCACCTATTGAATGTCCAATAACAATGAATTTATTTATTGTCAGTTGGTCTAATAATACAAGTATATCTTGTGACATTTCTAGATAATGCATAGAATTCGTATGAGGTGATTTGCCATGATTACGTAAATCAAGTTGTACAATTTGATAATATATTGCAAGTTTTGTTGCTAATATTCCAAGATTACTTAAATTACCAAATAAACCATGAATTAGTACTATTGTTTTTATATTTTTTTTTGCAATATTTTTTTTGTGAAATAAGTAATTGAGTTTCACAATATTCACGTTCATTTACATTAATGTCGTTTTTGATTAATCAAATAACTCAATTATGTTACAGTTTATTTATATTGAATTCAAAACAAAATAAAAACAAATATAATTGAACATTATATTTAAATTAAAAAAATGGTATTAAATTAACAATATAATATTTTATATTAAGGCTAAAATCTAGTTGATAATTGTTATTTTTATGAGGTATATTGATCGATGGTTAATTGCACTAAACATTGTAAATCTGTTTATAACAATAATATAATTGATATTACGCAATTAATCATGAAATATTATATTTTATGTCCGGATCCACACAATGATTCTCAAATGGTTAAATTTGGTACTTCTGGACATCGCGGAACTTCCGAAGGTTCTAGTTTTAACGAAAATCATATTTTTGCTATTACTCAAGCTATTGTAAATATAAGAATTAATCAAGGAATAACTGGTCCGTGTTATTTAGGAAAAGATACTCATGTTCTTTCTGAACCTGCTTTTATTTCTGTGATTGAAGTGTTAACTGCTAATGGTATAGACGTTATTATACAACAAGGAGAAGGTTATACTCCTACTCCAGTTATCTCTCATGCAATTTTAAATTATAATCGCTTTATTTACATTAATTCATTTAAAGCTGATGGTATTATTTTAACTTCTTCTCATAATCCACCTGAATATGGCGGTATTAAATATAATCCATTTAATGGAGGGCCGGCTAATATTGGTATTACTAATCTTATTGAAAAATATGCTAATTTATTATTAGCAAATAAATTACGTGGAATACGTCGTTTTACGTTAAAACAAGCTTGGCGAAGTGGACATATTTATGTGCAAGATCTGATACAAACATATATTAAAAATTTATCTACTGTAATTGATATGAAAGCTATTAAAGGATCTGGTATAAGATTAGGTATAGATCCGTTAGGAGGAGCAGGTATTGCATATTGGCAATATCTTGCTCACTTTTATCATTTAAATTTAGTTGTAATAAATGAAAAAATTGATAAAACGTTTAGTTTTATACGTCCTGATTGTGACGGTAAGATTCGGATGGATTGTTCATCCGAGTCGGTAATATCTTGTTTATTAATGTTACGTAATAAATTTGATTTAATTTTTATTAATGATCCTGATTGTGATAGACATTCTATTATTACATCTTTAGGTTCTATTAGCTCTAGAGATTATTTATCAGTAGCAATAGATTATTTGTTCCAAAATCGTCCATTATGGAAGTCTATACTAGGAGTAGGTACAACATTGGTATCTAGTACTATGATTAATTTAGTAACGCATAATCTTAATATTAAATTATTACAATTCCCAGTAGGATTTAAATGGTTTGTTCAAGGTTTGTTTAATAGTGTTTTAGGATTTTGTTGTGAAGAGAGTGCAGGCGCATCTTTTTTAAATTTTAATGCACGTCCATGGTCTACCGATAAAGATGGAATTATTATGTGTTTATTGGCAGCAGAAATTACTGTAAATTTTAATAAAGATATAAAAGAATATTTTTCTATATTGGCGGATAAATTCGGATTCATTAGTTATAATTGTATGCAAATCCCTATCACTAGTTTACAAAGAAAGTTTATTTCTCAAAACCTACATAATTTTCTCCATAAAACTACATTAACTGGAGATTATGTTATTAAGAGATCCATTATATTAAATTGTGATCAAACTATCAATTGTGTAAAAATTATAACTTGTAACGGTTGGTTTGCTATTAGGTTATCTGGTACTGAAGAAGTTTATAAAATTTATTGTGAAAGTTTTATTGATATAAATCATCGTATTCAAATTGAAACAGAAATAAAGAACATCATTAATTCTTTTTTATTGCAAATAAATTAAAACAGTGTGTTATATTTATTAATATTATCAAACAAAAAAATAAAATAATTGATAAAATTTATTTTTTCAAATTAATAGAGTATCATGGTACGTTGTATTATTGAGATAGTAATATTTTATATCTTATTTTACATTGAAAAATTCTTTGTGAAGAAATTCTATAATATCTTATAGAATATCTAAAATTTTAATATTTGTACAATATTCAATCATTAAACTTATTGATTGAGTTAATATATCAATATAATTATTGTACTAAATTGTCGGTAGAGCATTTATATAAAGCAATTTATTGTGAAAATATGTTTTTTGATTTTAAGATGTGGTGGTAGTAATATATTACTAATTTTAATCATGAAATTCTTTCAGTTTATCTCTATAAATGTTCTATTATATCATTACACGTTTTGTTATGAAAATTGAAAAAAATTAGTTTTTTAATATATAAAGATTGCACTACTAACCATAAATTAGTTGCGAAGATAATTTTAATTTTTTTAGTATTAGAGTTTATTTAGTTGAATTAATTATGTAAAATATCATAGTATTAGAGACTATTTATTTTTTTGTAGGTAGATCATTATAATATATTTTTAACTAAAACTTTATTAAAATTAACATATCTTATTTTGCAATATGAAATACTAAGTATGAAAGAGCAAAGACCTATTAATTTAAATTTAAGAACAATACATTTTCCTTTAACTGCAGTGGTATCCATTTTACATAGAATATCTGGTGTAGTTATATTTATAGGAATAAGCGTGTTGTTGTGGATGTTTGATTTATCGATATCTTCTCCAGAAGGTTTTGATAAAGCTGTTTTTATGATGAATAAAAATATTTTTAAAATAATAATTTGGGGAGTGGGATCATCTTTTATTTACCACATTATTAGTGGTATGCGTCACATATTAATAGATTGTGCTCTTTTACAAACAACAATAACAATTGGTAGAATTAGTGCGTATATTGTGTGTTTATTAACTATTGTTTTATCAATTTTCATTGGAGTAATTATTTGGTGAAAAATATTATAATATTTAAATATCATGGAATTTATGAATGGTTAATAGCGCGAATCAGTGGTGCATTTATTTTTTTTTATTTTGTTTATTTATTATCTTTTATTTTTGGTATTGATAAAATAACATATGAAATATGGTATATCTTTTTTTCTAGAAATATAATTAAATGTTTCAACGTATTGATATTATTTTTTGTTTTGATTCATAGCTGGATCGGTATCAATCATGTGGTTACAGATTATATAAAGTCATTGATGTTAAAACAAATACTTCAATTAATTCTTATTGCAATTTTGTTTGGGTATTTATTATACGGATTAATTATAATGTGGAATATTTAAATGTGAATTTATTAGTGAAAGAATTTACTTCTGTTGTTATCGGATCTGGGGGAGCGGGTATGCGAGTTGCATTACAGATTTCTCAGACAGGTGGGTCTTGTGCCTTAATTTCTAAAGTATTTCCAACACGTTCTCATACGGTATCAGCTCAAGGTGGTATTACAGTAGCTTTGGGTAATTGCCATGAAGATTGTTGGGAATGGCATATGTATGATACAGTAAAAGGATCTGATTATATAGGTGATCAACACGCTATTGAGTACATGTGTAAAAATGGACCAAAAGCAATATTAGAATTAGAGCATATGGGTATGCCATTTTCACGTTTAAACAATGGTCGTATTTATCAGCGCCCGTTTGGTGGTCAATCAATTAATTATGGAAGTGAACAAGCTTCACGTACTGCTGCAGCTGCAGATCGTACAGGTCATGCTCTGTTGCATACGTTATATCAACAAAACTTAAAAAACAACACTACTATTTTTTCTGAATGGTATGCTATTGATTTGGTGAAAAATCAAGATGGTAGGATAGTTGGTTGTATTGCTTTATGTATTGAAAGTGGAGAATTGATTTATTTTAAAACACAGTTCACTGTTCTTGCTACTGGTGGAGCGGGTCGAATATACAAATCTACTACTAATGCTTATATTAACACTGGAGATGGAATAGGAATGGCAGTACGTGCGGGCATACCTGTACAAGATATGGAAATGTGGCAATTTCATCCTACAGGTATTGCTGGTGTTGGTATTTTAGTTACTGAAGGATGTCGTGGTGAAGGTGGCTATTTATTAAATAAATATGGTGAAAGATTTATGGAACGTTATGCTCCTAATGTTAAAGATTTAGCAAGCAGAGATATCATTTCTCGTTCGATCATGATTGAAATTTTAGAAGGTAGAGGGTGTGATGAAAATATTTATGGCCCACATGTCAAACTGAAATTGGATCATTTAGGTAAAAAAATTTTAAATTTAAGATTACCAGGTATTTTAGAATTAGTTCGTACCTTTGCTCATATAGATCCAATGAAGGAAGCTATTCCAGTAACTCCTACTTGTCATTATATGATGGGTGGTATTCCTACCACCGTCCATGGAGAGGTAATTACTTTAAACAAGCAAGGAGAAGAAATAATTGTTCCGGGTTTGTTTGCAGTAGGTGAAAATGCATGTGTGTCAGTTCATGGAGCTAATCGATTGGGAGGTAATTCTTTATTAGATCTTATAGTCTTTGGTAGATCTGTAGGTATGTACTTACAAAAATTACTACAAGAAAAACAATTTGTAGAACTTCAGGTAAGTAATTATGATATTGAAGCATCTTTAAATAGATATATACGTTGGAATAGGAATAATTCTGGTGAGAATCCTGTTGAAATTCGTACGGCATTACAGATTTGTATGCAAGATAACTTTTCAGTATTTAGGGAAGAAAAAAAAATGATTAAAGGATTAAAAGAAATAGAAGAAATTCGTGAACGATCTTTGTATGCAAAATTAAGTGATCATTCCAACAAATTTAATACACAACGAATAGAATGTTTAGAGTTAGATAATATGATAGAAACGGCGTACACTACGGCTTTAGCTGCTAATTTTAGAAAAGAAAGTCGTGGGGCTCATAGTCGTCAAGATTTTCCTGCGCGAGATGATGAAAATTGGCTTTGTCACACATTGTATTTACCTCAAACTAATACCATGGTGCGTCGTAATATAAATAATAAAGTAGAATCGTGTCAGGTTTTTTTACCAAAACAACGAATTTATTAATTCGTGTTATTAATATGTTAATATCAACTACATAAAAAATTTAAAATATGAATATAAAACTTTTTATTTATCGTTATAATTCAGATGTTGATAATAAGCCTTACATGCAAGAATGTATTCTGCCTATACAAGAAAAACATGATTTAATGTTGTTAGACGTTCTAATTAAATTAAAGGAACTTGATCCTACTTTAACTTTTCGTCGTTCCTGTCGAGAGGGGGTATGTGGTTCAGATGGAATGAATATAAATGGTAAAAATGGATTAGCTTGTATTACACCAATTTCAATTTTATGTAAAAATAGTCGCACGATAACAATTCGTCCTTTACCTGGTCTTCCTGTTGTTCGTGATCTTGTGGTAGATATGAATCAATTTTATAAACAATATGAAAAAATTAAACCATTTTTAATTCGTCACAATGATTCTTGCCAGTCATTAAAAGAGTATTATCAATCGCCTGATGATCGAGATAAGTTGGATGGATTGTATGAATGTATACTTTGCGCTTGTTGTTCTACTGCTTGTCCCTCTTTTTGGTGGCATCCGACTAGATTTATTGGTCCTGCTGGATTGTTAACTTCATATCGTTTTTTGGTTGATAGTCGTGATACTGATCAACAAACAAGATTAAGTAATTTAAATGATTCTTTTAGCGTATTCCGTTGTCATAATATAATGAATTGTGTTAGTGTATGCCCTAAAAAGCTTAATCCAACTAAGGCTATTAATCATATTAAACGTATGTTATTAATAAAACACATTAGTTAACGTATTGTTCCATGTTGTTATTTATTTTATTTTTGTTATGGTTTATTTTATTAGGATGTGATCATAAAGTGAAAGTATTGGAGATTATAGATTATTATTATTGTTAATAATGATTGATTTTTGAAAAGATAAATGATCCTAAAGATTTTTTTTAATAATTTTAATTCACAAGGATTCATAAGTATGCATAATAATGCGATGAAAGATTGGGTAAATTCTTCTTATTTGTCAAGTTCAAATCGGATATATATAGAAAAACTTTATAACCATTTTTTAATGGATCCTGATTCTGTAAATCAGGATTGGAGATTAAAATTCAAATATTTATCAGATACAGATATTAAATCTAAAAAGACATCACATGTATTAAATGATTGTTCTTTTTTTAATCAAAATTCGGCATCAAATTATACAGAAAGAAAAATATTAAACATGATTGATGATTTTCGTTTATATGGGCATCAACATGCTAAATTAGATCCATTAGGTTTGTGGACAAGAAAAAATATAAAAAATTTGCATTTAAGGAATTATGGATTTGTTGATTCAGATTTGCAAAAAATTTTTGATATTGATTGTTTTTCTGTTTCTTATAATAATATTAAACTAGTTGATTTGTATAATTTTCTCAAGAAAGCTTATTGCGGTTCTATAGGTTTTGAATATATGCATATCACTAATAATAACGAAATTTATTGGATTCAACAACAAGTAGAATCAATAAATAGCATAGATTTTTACACTGTAAATAAAAGAAGATTACTTTACGAATTGATAGCTGCTGAAAGTATCGAACGCTATTTGGGAATGAAATTTCCAGCGGCTAAGCGATTTTCGTTGGAAGGCAGTGATGTTCTTATTCCAATGTTAAAGGAAATAATACGACAAGCCGCAACAAATTATGGTATAAAAGAAATAGTTATGGGTATGGCTCATCGTGGTCGTTTAAATGTATTGACTAATGTTTTTGGTAAAAGCTTGCAACAATTATTTGATGAATTTGCTAATAAAAATATTTGTGAAGATTATGGTAGTGGCGATGTAAAATATCATATGGGTTTAACTTCAGATATAAAAATTGAAGATAATTTGATACATTTATCGTTAATGTATAATCCTTCTCATCTTGAGATTATTAATCCAGTTGTAATGGGGTCAGTACGTGCACGTATCGATGAAGAAATAAAATGCAGTAATATGATTTTACCAATTACTTTACACGGTGATGCTTCAATTAGTGGACAAGGTGTAGTACAAGAAACATTTAATATGTCGAAGGTTAGAGGTTATGATGTAGGTGGTAGTATACGTATTGTTGTTAATAATCAAATAGGTTTTACAACTTCAAATATTACAGATATTCGTTCTACTGAGTACTGTACCGATATTGCTAAAATGATAAATGCACCTATTTTTCATGTTAATGCTGATGATCCTGAAGCAGTTATTTTTGTATCTAGTCTTGCGCTAAAATTTCGTAATCTTTTTAAACGAGACATAATAATTGATTTAGTAAGTTATCGTCGTCATGGTCATAATGAAGCTGATGAACCTAGCGCTACTCAGCCTATAATGTATAAAAAAATTAATCAACATCCAAGTGTTTGTCAGATTTATTCTAGTCAATTGGAATATAATGATATTATAAAGGCTAGTGACACTAAAGAAATGTTTGATAAATTAAAAAATAAGTTAGATATAGGTTCTTGTTTAGTGCAAGAATGTAAAACTGCATATGATAGTTTTTTGGTATTACAGGATAAAAAAACAAATAAATTTATATATGCAAATTATCCTGAAAAAGATGATATTAATTATTTGCAAGAATTAGCATGTAAAATTAATAGTATACCTTCTAATATAAATATGCATCCAAGAGTTGCCAAGATTTATTCCGATCGATATGACATGGCGCAAGGGAAAAAGAATTTTGATTGGGGTGCAGCAGAGACTTTAGCTTGCGCTACTCTTTTGGATAAAGGAATATCTATTCGTTTATCAGGTGAAGATTCTTCCAGAGGAACTTTCTTTCATCGCCATGCTGTAATACATGCTCAACAAGACGACTCAATTTATATTCCTTTACAGAATATCTCTGAGAATCAAGGAATGTATTACATTTGGGATTCAGTCTTATCTGAAGAAGCAGCTTTAGCATTTGAGTATGGTTATGCTAATAAATCTAAAAATACTTTAGTAATTTGGGAAGCGCAATTTGGTGATTTTTCTAATGGAGCTCAAATTGTAATTGATCAGTTTATAAGTTCTGGAGAGCAAAAATGGGGACAAGTTTGTAATTTAGTAATGTTATTACCTCATGGTTATGAAGGACAGGGTCCAGAGCACTCTTCTGCTCGTCTTGAACGTTATCTTCAATTATGTGCTGAAAATAATATACAAGTTTGCGTTCCATCTACAGCTGCTCAGTTGTACCATTTATTAAGAAGACAGATAATTTGCAATGTATGTAAACCATTAATTATAATGTCTCCTAAATCTTTATTACGTCATCCTATAGCATCTTCTTCAATCAAAGAGATAGCATGCAGTACATTTAAAACAATTATTAAAGAATTGGATAGTAATGTCATGAATCATGATGTTATTCAAACAATAATATGTACGGGTAAAGTTTATTATGATTTATTAAATAAACGTTGTCAAAATAAGCAATATAATGTAGCGATAATAAGAATTGAACAATTATATCCATTTCCTTTAGAAGAATTAAAAAATATTTTACTTCATTTTTCTCGCACAAAAAAAATTGTATGGTGTCAAGAAGAACCAGAAAATCAAGGTGCATGGTATTACTGTCAACATTATCTTCACAAAATCATTTCTGGAAGTAAAAATATTTTATTAAATTATATAGGTCGCCCGGCTTCTGCTGCTACGGCGGTAGGATTTTCTTCTATACATCAAAGGCAACAAAAAAAAATTATTGATGAAGCTTTAAATATTGATACATTGTAGATTAATGCGTTATATAAGGTATAAAAATGAGTGACATAAATATTCTAGTTCCAGATTTGCCTGAATCTGTTGCAGATGCGACAGTAGCAGTATGGCACAAAAAAATAGGTGATCATGTTAAGCAAAATGATATATTGGTTGAAATTGAAACTGATAAAATAATGTTAGAAATACCAGCACAACATACAGGAATATTAAAAGAAATATTAGAAAAAGAGGGATCAATTGTCACATCAAAACAACTTTTAGGACGTTTATTATGCAAAAAAATTCATGATGATATGGAAAAAGATATTGTTAATATTCATCATGATCAAGAGATTCAAACATCATCTCAACTATCTTCTCGTAGCATACAAGAAGAATCTGATAATGATATTTCAGGTTTTGCAATAGTTAAAGAATCATCTGATAACAAAGATTTATTTGATCAGTCATTTAACAATAATCAGATGCATCACAATATTGCTCAGCAAAAATCTGTTAGCAAAAAAAATGACTTTTTCGTAAAAGGTCGTGATGAAACTCGTGTACCTATGACTCGTTTACGTAAAAAAATAGCTGAAAGATTAGTCAACGTAAAACAAAACACAGCTATGTTGACTACATTTAATGAAGTTGATATGACATCGATAATGAATTTACGTACAAAATACGCTAAAATTTTTGAACAACGACATGGTGTAAGGCTTGGGTTTATGTCTTTTTTTGTAAAAGCAGTTTTTGAAGCATTGAAGTTGTTTCCTGAAATTAATGCGTCCATTGATGGTGAAGAGATAGTTTATTATAATTATTTTGATATTAGTATTGCAGTTTCTACAGATCGTGGATTAGTTACACCGGTATTAAGAAATGTTGATAACATGAGTATAGTAGATATTGAAAAACAAATAAAATGTATGTCAATGAAGGGTCGTGATGGTAAATTAAAAGTTGAGGAATTAGATGGTGGCAATTTTACTATTACTAATGGTGGTATTTTTGGATCATTAATGTCAACTCCTATTATAAATCCACCACAAAGTGCAATTTTAGGCATGCATGCTATTAAAGAGCGTCCTGTGGTAATTGATCAACAAATAGTTATTTTGCCAATGATGTATTTAGCACTCTCTTATGACCATCGTTTAATTGACGGTAAAGATTCTATTAGTTGTTTAATTACAATTAAAGATATGTTGGAAGATCCTATACGTTTTTTATTAGAAATCTAGTTAGTATTAAAATAAAAATATATTAATTTTAAATTTTTAAATAGTAAGGAAGTGTGTTTATATAAATTTATTGGAATAAAAATAAAATTATGAATTTACATGAATATCAAGCAAAACAATTATTTGTTCAATACGACTTACCTATCCCCAAAGGAGTGGTTTGTAGTACATTTTATGATGTAGAAAGATATTTTTTAAATGCTGGCTATGGGCCATGGGTTTTAAAATGTCAAATATATGCAGGAGGGAGAGGAAAGCAAGGAGGAGTGCAAATAGTATCTTCAAAAAAAGAAGCATTAACTTTTGCAAAGCACTGGTTAGGTAATCGCTTAGTTACTCATCAAACAGATGTTATTGGGCAACCAGTTGATAAAATTTTAATAGAAAATTATATAAATGTTAAAAAAGAATTATATTTTGGAATAGTGATTGATAGAAATAAATCCCGTGTAATGTGCGTTGTTTCTATTGCAGGTGGTGTAGATATAGAAAAAATAACAAAAACATCACCACATTTATTGCATCAAGTCACACTACATCCATTAATCGGAGGACAATTATATCAAGGACGTGTATTAGGATATAAATTAGGATTAAATGTTACTCAAGTTAATCAATTTAGTAAAATATTCATGAGTAGTGCATCAATGTTTTACGATAATGATTTGTTATTAGCAGAAATTAATCCATTGGTCATTGATACTGATGATAATTTAATTTGTTTAGATGGGAAAATAAATGTCGATAATAATGCATGTTTTAGACAAACAAAATTATTTAAGATGTATGATGATACTCAAGAAGATACAAGAGAAGTATATGCCAAAAAATTAGGTTTAAGTTATGTGTCGTTAAAAGGTAATATTGGTTGTATGGTTAATGGAGCAGGTCTTGCAATGGCCACAATGGATATAGTAAAATTTTACGGTGGAGAAGTAGCTAATTTTCTAGATGTGGGTGGAAATGTTACTAAAGGTAATTTAATAAAAGCTCTTGAAATTATTTTATTTGATCAAAAGGTAAAATCTGTATTAATTAATATTTTCGGCGGTATTGTATGTTGCGATTTGGTCGCTGAAAGTATTATTGAAACTATAATAAGTAATTCGGTTACGACCCCCATCGTAGTAAGGTTAGAAGGTAATAATGCAAAATTTGGTTATAACCGCCTAATTAATAGTCGTTTGAATATTAATATAGCTAATACTTTAATAGACGCTATTCAACAGATAATTACAATAACTAAATAAAAATAATGAGGTAAATAATGTCGATTTTAATCGATAAAAATACAAGAGTAATTTGTCAGGGATTTACTGGTAAAAAAGGCACTTTTCATTCTCAACAGTCATTACAATATGGTACTAAAATAATTGGTGGCGTTACACCAGGAAAAGGTGGAACAAAACATCTTGGATTGCCGGTGTTTAATACTGTCCATGAAGCTATCAATAATACTGGTGCTGATACATCCATTATTTATGTTCCAGCACCTTTTTGTAAAGATTCTATTTTAGAAGCAATTGATGCTGGTGTAAAATTAATTATTTGTATTACTGAAGGTATTCCAGTATTAGACATGATAATTATTAAAGCTCAATTAGATCGAAACAATGTTCGTATGATTGGACCAAATTGTCCAGGTGTTATTACACCAAATGAAAGTAAACTTGGTATTATGCCAAGTTATATTCATCGTCAAGGTAATGTTGGTGTGGTATCTCGTTCTGGTACTTTAACTTATGAAGCAGTAAAACAAATTACTGATATTGGGTTGGGACAGTCTACTTGTGTTGGGATAGGTGGTGATCCAATACTTGGATCAGATTTCATTGATATTTTAAAATTATTTAATCAAGATGTGCAAACATCATCAATATTAATGATTGGAGAAATTGGCGGTTCTTCTGAAGAAATGGCGGCAGATTATATTAAAAAATTTATTAATAAACCCGTTATTAGTTATATTGCAGGAATTAATTCTCCAAAAGGTAAATGTATGGGTCATGCTGGTGCAATTATTTCAGGCAATACAGGCGGTGATGCAAATAGTAAAATTTCATTACTTGCAACAGCAGGTGTAAAGATTGTATCTAATTTAATAGATATTGGTAAAACCGTGAATACTGTATATGCTTAATTTTTGTTGGCTTATTTTGTTTGGATAATGTTTGGATAATATCATATTTTAACTATAAATTGTTTAGACAGTGCTAACGTTGTATCATATCTTATAAATAGAACAAACAGAGCAGATACACGATAATAAACATATTTATATTATATTTATACGTTATATAATGTATAAATATAATAATTTTTATGTTTTATTTTTATAATTTTCACTATTGAAAATGAATTTTGCATTTATTTTATTTTAGTGTAATTTAATCAGTTTTAATTAAATTTAAAATTATTTATTGTCATAATGTATTTTACTTTAACAAATGTAATATCTATTAATTAATGCAATTGGTTGTGATATATATTACATATATAATAAATAATAAAATTGATTATGATTTTTATATTAGTGCTCATGGAGTGAGGTATTATGATTGATGTGAATATTATATCTCTTTTTATTAGAGTGAGTTTTTTAGCAAAATTAATTTTGCTATTATTAATTTTTTTTTCTATTATATCGTGGGCTATTATAATTCATCATATATTTGTTATTAAATTAACAAATTATAAAATAAAAAAATTTAAAAAACTTTTTTGTTCTGGTATAGAATTCATTAAGCTTTATCAAGATCGTTTGAAGTATAGAAATACATTAACTGGTTTAGAACGTATTTTTTGTTCTGGTTTTAGTGAATTTTCTCGTCTAGAACGTTTACAGAATGTTTCTGTAGAAAGAGTAATAAATGGTACTTCCCGTGTTATGTGCATTTCAATAAATTTAGAATTAGCAATATTGAATAATAATATTACTTTGCTTGGTACTATTGGTTCTATTAGTCCATATATCGGGTTGTTGGGAACAGTATGGGGACTAATACATTCTTTTAATAAATTAGGTAATGTTAAATATATTACTTTACAAGAAATAGCACCAGGTATTACTGAAGCATTACTTTCTACTGCTATTGGTTTGTTTGCTTCTATTCCTGCAGTCATTGCTTTTAATCATCTTAATTTTAGTATTGGCAAAATAGAAGAAATTTTTCATAATTTTATGGAAGAATTTATTGCAATTTTATACAGACAAGTGCTTGATAATTTTAGATTACACAACAAAAAAAATAGTAACAATGAATTACCACAAATTAAGATGTAGAAAAGTAAAATCTGAAATTAATGTTGTACCATTTCTTGATATATTATTAATCTTAGTAATAATTTTAATGATTACATTTCCTATTATTATTCAAAATATTGATATTGAACTGCCTAATAATACTAATACAATAACGTTGTTTACTTTAAATGATAATTCTTGTGTTATCGTCGAAGTATTAGGAATAGGACAATACAACTTAGTAGTAAATAACAATCGAAAAAAAAATGTGTCTTATGAACAAATATTGCGTGAAGTACGTGACAGAGTTAGCATAGATTCCAATACAACTTTTTTAATAGGTGGAAGTAAAAATGTGGTATATGCAGAAATTGTAAGTATGTTAAATTTATTACAAAAAGCCGGTATAAAATCTGTTGGCTTAATGACTAAAACTATTTGAATATAATTGTAGATAATTATACATAGCATTTGTTTATTAATATATAAATATTAAAAAAAATGAAATTAATGGTATTAAAAGTTATTGATACGTTTAGTAAACATTTTAAATTGTTTATTGTATTATCTATAGTGATACATCTTTTGTTTATATTTATTTTTAACTATAATTATTTTATAACTTCACGAATTATTGATAATAATAATACCACGCAGGCAATAAGTGTTGTTATGTTAGATTTTAACAAAATAGCTGATAGTAATAATCTTTATTTAAAAACATTGGATAAACAATCCATTGTTGCAGAAAAAAAAGAAATAAAAAATATTAACAACAGTACTTATGCGCAATCAAAAAACATGAAACAAAAAATTAATGATATCAATGTTGTTAAAAAAACAATTACAGATAAAAAAAAAACAAAAATTAATTTACCTAAAAAATCTGTAGAAATAGATAAATTACTTAATGATTTAATTGATATTAAAAATACACAAAAGTTGAATCATGTTAATGAAAAAAATAATTTTATTAATGATTCATTAAAAAGAAAACTCAACAGTATTACGCATAATGATATGTTAAAATATAAACAAGAAATTACTCGATCTATTAGTGATAAATTTTATGATTATTCAAAATATATTGGACAAACTTGTGATTTACATATTAAAATTGCACCTGATGGCAAATTAGTTTCTGTCACTTCTTCGAAAGGAGACCGGGAATTGTGTCAAGCTGCAATATCAGCAACAAAATTAGCAATAATTCCACCACCTCCAAATCATCAAATTTATACTTTATTTCAAGAAACAATAGTTAACTTTACTCCACAATAATTTGTTTATCAAACATGTGACAATAGAAAATGGTCGTTTTCATTCTAATTTGAAGTTGATATTTTTATACTGATTATTTATCATGCAGTAGTAATGTATCAAGCTAAATAATTCTTGGAATTTTTTTTATAAAAACATGACATTTCGAACAGTATTTCAGATATTATTGATGTGCTTAATGTCAATATTGTGTATTGGATACGCAAAAGTACGAATTGAAATAACACAAGGTGTAGATATAGCACATCCGATAGGAATAATCCCTTTTCAATGGAAAGCTGATGAAGTAATACCCGAAAACATAGATAAAATTATTTCTGCTGATTTTTGTAATACTGGAAAATTTTATGTACTTCCTGAATCGCGTTTACCCCAGAGACCTACTAATGTTTCTGAAATTAACCCTATCAACTGGTCTTCAATAGGTATCTATGTTATAATAATCGGTCAACTAGAGTTAATAGGAAATGATAATTATGTAATCACTTATCAATTAGTTAATACTTCAGGTCAAAGTAGAACTATTATATTACATAATAAATATAAAGTAAATAAAAAATGGTTACGATATGCAGCACATACTATTAGTGATGAAGTATTTGAAAAATTAACAGGTATTAAAGGTATTTTTTGCACCCGTATTGCATATATAGTACATTGGATAAATCACAACAAATATCCCTATGAATTATATATTTCAGATTATGATGGTTATAATCAAATTTCTATATATCGTTCATCAGAACCATTAATGTCTCCGTCATGGTCTCCAGATGGAGACACATTAGTATATGTGACTTTTGTAAATCGTCATGCTGTATTAATGATGCATACTTTAAGTAATGGTGATGTTCGTCAAGTAGCAAATTTTCCGCAACATAATGGAGCACCTTCTTTTTCGCCTGATGGCAAGAAAATAGCTTTTGCTTTATCTAAAACTGGAAGTTTGAATATATATATAATGGATTTAATTTCTGGTAAAATTAGTCAAATTACAAATAATCGTAATAATAATACCGAACCTAATTGGTTTCCGGATGGTCAAAATTTAGTTTATACTTCTGATTATGGAGGAAGTCCTCAAATTTACAAAATTAATATTATAAATAGAGAATCTCAACGATTGTCTTGGTCAGGAATCAGCAATCAAAATGCCATTGTTAGCACGGACGGGAAATTTTTGATCCTAGTGAATAAAAATAAAACACAACACATTGCTAAATTAGATTTATCAACAGGCGCAATACAAATATTGACCAATACATTATTAGATGAAACTCCTAGTCTTTCTCCTAACGATAATATGATTATTTATAGTACTATGCAAAGTTCTGGTTATATATTACAGTTAATTTCAACTGATGGTAAATTTAAAGCGTATCTTCCTATAACCGATGGAGGAGAAGTAAGATTTCCTGCTTGGTCTCCTTATCTATAATTATTTAATTAAACGTGTTTAATACATACATTATAAAAAATCAGGGGATAATAAAAATGCAATTAATTAAGGTTTGTAATCGGTGGACGATAATAGCATTAATTATATTAAATACATCATGCGGTTTCAATAAAAAAACAATTAATGATAATTATACAAAACATAATGCAAATTATGATAATTTTTCTAGTGAGCAAATAGATTTAAAAATTCAAGAACTACAAAATAGTAATACTATTTATTTTGATTTAAATAAATATAATATTATTTATAAATTTATTGAAATTTTAGATAGTCATGTTGCTTTTTTACTTAATAATCCGTCTTGTAAGATTATTATTGAAGGCCATGCTGATGAACGTGGAACTCCTGAGTATAATATTGCTTTAGGAGAACGTCGAGCAAATGCTGTCAAAATGTATCTTGAAAGTAAGGGTGTTTGTAATCATCAAATCACAATTGTGTCTTATGGTAAAGAAAAGCCAGCTGTATTAGGACATACAGAAGAAATTTATGCTAGAAATCGTCGAGCTGTTTTAATATATATATGATATTACATATAACAAATTGTAATTTATTTCTTATTAAAATATTTTTATTCAATATTTTAATGATTAGTTATTCTCTTTCAGCTAAAATAGCTGTTAGCAAAATTAATAATATTGATCCTTATGAAGAAAAAATTCTTCAAGCAGAACGGATATATAATGCACATAGTCGATGTTTGATTAAATTGCAACAACAATTATTAGATCTTCAAGAAGATATTGACCATTTACGTGGGCAAATTCAGGAAAATAAATATCAATTGACTCAACTGCTTGATAAGCAGATTTTTATTTGCCAACAAATAAATGATTTAATGAATAATAATAAAATTCTACATATTTATGATAATAAGTGTTCATCAGTAAATGATAAGGTTACACCAAGTAAATCGGTTGTTCATTCTAGTAAAAATAATGTTGATAAGGATTATAACGAAGCTTTATCGTTAATTTTTAAAAAAAAAAAATATGATCAAGCTATAATAGCATTTCAAGATTTTGTAAGAAAATATCCAGATTCTATTTACCAGCCTAATGCTCATTATTGGTTAGGACAATTAAATTATAATAAAAAAAAACAAGATGCAGCATCTTATCATTTTGCTGTAGTAGCAAAAAAATATCCTAAATCTTCAAAAGCACCTGATGCATTATTAAAAATAGGTATTATTATGCAAAATAAAGGTTACAAAGACAAAGCTAAAGCTATATATTATCAAGTTGGTAAATTATATCCAAACAGTGATGCAGCCAGGCAAGTAAAAAAATTTCTTGCACGACTTTAATATTTGTATAAGAATATAAAAACATCTTTTAGTGTAAAAATATCAATTATCTTTTTAAAATTTTTTTAACAATATTTTTTAAATGTAAAATAATATTATTTAACCGATAAATTAATCAATTGTTGCTATATGTTAAGTTATGACCTTAATTAAAACCTTTTGTTATTTTAATGATATTATCTTTGTATAAATTTTGTCTGTTGTATTATTAAAATAAATGACGTTTATTTTAAGTATGTTCATTTAAAAAGTAATGATTAATAACATTTGTTTCATTATCGAATTCATATATTAAAGGTATGGCTGTTGGTATATTTAATTGAAAAATTTCTTGTTCGTTATTTAAATTACTTAGCAACGTTACTATTGCACGGATGGAATTGCCGTGAGCAACGATAATTATTTTTTTCTTATTTTTTATTTTTGGTAAAATATTTAAATTCCAATATGGACGTATTCGATCAATCGTTAATGCTAAACTTTCAGTGTTAGGTATTTTTTTAGGATCTATATGTGAGTAACGATAATCAAATTGAATATTGTTGTTATCAGTAATCTTTGGCGGACTAATATTTAAACTACGACGCCATTGTTCAACTTTATTAAATCCAAATTTTTTTACAGTTTCGATTTTATTTAAACCTTGTAATGCGCCATAATGACGTTCATTCAATCTCCAGGATTTCTCAATGGGCAACCATGGCTGATCTAACTTATCAATGATAAACCACAGAGTATGAATAGCACGTTTTAATACCGAAGTGTACCCATAATCAAAAATAAATCCTTTATTTTTTAGTATTGTACCAGCATATTTAGCTTCAATACATCCTTGATCTGATAAATCAACATCTACCCAACCAGTAAATTTATTTTCTTTATTCCATTGACTTTCCCCATGTCTTAAAATGACTAGTTTAGTAGTAAGCATTATGTGAATTCCTAAAAATTAATTAAAAAGTAAAATTGTATTATAATAACTTTAAATCATTTATAAATCTTTTATTTTTTTTATTAATTGCGACTAAATGTTAATATATATCTATATATGTAGATATCTTGTTATTATTATTCTATAATATTTTGCAAATTTGTGACATTAAGATCATAAAATTATTAAATTTTATTTTTATTTAATGTTACGATTGCATATATGCGATTTAAATAAAATAATATAGTAAATAGCTAGCATGAAAATAACACTTTTTTTAAAAAATAATTTACTAAATTATTAATGAATGATTCAATAACTATTGTGGAATAAAATGACACAAATTGTTTATGTTTCTACTCCGGTAAGTCGACAAATCTACGTATGGTGCATGAAGAAAGATGGTTTGTTAACATTACTACAAATAGTAAATACTTATGGCAGCGTACAACCTATGGTTGTACATTCTAATAAAAAATTTTTATATGTAGGTGTGGTGCGTCCTATTTTTGGTATAATAAGATATTTAATTAATGAATATGGTATGTTATATAAACAAGATACTATTCTTTTATCTGGCAGCCCAACTTATTTATCTATTGATGATAATATAAAAATTTTATTTTGTGCATCATATCATCACAATGATTTGACAATGATTCCTCTTAATCTTAAAGGTACATTTAATTTACCTATAAAAAAAATAACAGGATTAATTAAGTGTCATTCAGTTAATATAGATAAAAGACATCGTAAAATATGGGTTCCATGTCTAGGAGAAGATTGCATTTATATTTTTAATATTGATGTAAATGTAACAGGCAGGGCAATTCTTTATATTAAATCTTTATTAAAAATGAAAAAGTATTCTGGCCCTCGTCATATGGCATTTAACAATAAAAATAATTTTGCTTATGTTATCAATGAACTTAATGGCACTGTGACTGTTATTGATCACAATGATCATGATTGTCCTAAGATTATTCAAACTTTAGATATGATGCCTAATTTTCATAATAACGTGCGCTGGGCTTCTGATATTCATATTACTCCTAATAGTGATTGGTTATATTGTTCTGATCGCATGTCTAATACTATTAGTTATTTTAAAATATTTAATAACGGAACGTTACGATTAATTGGACATCAAACAACAGAAATACAACCAAGAAGTTTTGCTATAGATCATATGGGACGTTATTTAATAGTTGCTGGACAAAAATCAAATAGCATCGCAGTATATACAATTAATAGTTATAATGGAAGTTTAAAATTATTATCTAGATATTGCGTAGGTATCGGGCCAGCTTGGGTCACTATACTTTAATAAATGATTTATTAATATAATTTGTATTCTATAATGATGTATTTATTTTTATTAATGGTTTATTTTTGTTGTTGTAGTTAAAATTTTTACGACTAGAATTATTTTTTTAAATTTTTGTCTTTATAAATTTAAAATATTTTATAAAATATTCTTGAATTTGGTTATCTTTTTATGATACGATGGCCTATTTAAAAAATTTATTGTATGTGTTGTTTTAAATTAGTATTTATTATTTTAACAAGGTTTGTGTTTTCGTTAATTTTAACTGTTTAGAAGGTAAATTTTATGGATCGATTCCCTCGTTTTCAAGGTGCCTTTGAGGATCGCATCAAAGGTGTGGTACAACCGTTTATAGCACAGGTGTATGGTTGGATGACTTGTGGTTTATTACTGACAGGTTTTGTAGCTTGGTACGCCTCGATTACTCCATCTGTATTACAATTAATTTTTTCTAATCAAATAGTTTTTTTTAGTTTGATTGTTCTTCAGTTAGCATTGGTATTTATTTTGTCAGGGATAGTTACTAGACTTAGTGGATCTATGGCAACTACGTTGTTTATGTTTTATTCAGTATTGACTGGTTTAACATTATCTAGTATTTTTATTGTTTATACCGCAGCTTCAATTGCGAGTACTTTTTTAATTTCTGCTGGTATGTTTGGTGGCATGACATTGTATGGTTATACTACTAAACGTGATTTAAGTAGTTTTGGTAATTTGTTGTTTATGGCAGTTATCGGTCTTGTATTAGCATCAGTGGTAAATTTATGGATGAATAGTACATTTTTAATGTGGTTTATAACTTATATTGGTGTTATTGTGTTTGTAGGATTAACAGCATATGATACCCAGAAATTAAAATCCATGGGCGCTTCATTGTCTATAACAGATCAAGAAAAATTTCGTACCTATTCCATTATAGGTGCTTTGACTTTATATCTTGATTTTATTAATCTGTTTTTAATGATGTTGAGGATTTTTAATACGAAACGTTAATAGAAAAATAAAAATAAATAATGATGATGAATGAAGATGAGAAACTAAGAGGAGTAGTAAGAATAAATTTATTATTGTGAACCAAATTTAAATTCATTTTGTTTTTTAGTAGAGTGAAGGAAAAAAAAGTTTGATTAGCGATGAATGATGTTATTTTCTTTTGTATTGTAGTACTAATTGTTTTGTTATGATGTAATGTAATGTTTATTTACGCATGAATAAATTTGATTATGTCTCTGTTTTTTATGTTTGGTATTTTTACCTATCAAATGATGATGTCGTGCTCTTTTTTTTGACCCTTTTATAAGGTAAGGTAGAAATAGACAGTTATTGCATCTTATAATTTATGTTCTATAATAAACTTTCTTTCTTTAAAAGAAATTATGTATTTTTTAGCAGTTTGTGGTCATGATCCAAAAATTTTACTTCTTTTTATTGTCAACAATAAAAAGTTTGTAAATTATTAAATTTACACCTTTCTTTAATTAGTTTTTAGTATTTTGTTGTTTTTTATTTTTTATTTCTGTTATTACGCAAAAATGAAATTTTTGTTACATTATTTCTATCAGCAATGTTCTGTATTTTTATTGATATAATAATCTTTAAATATTGTGTTTCTTTAAAATCAATACAATAAAGACTTGGTTTTAAAATTAAAAATTTAAAAATACTGACAATATTATTTTCTTCCTTATTAGCATGTGTAATATGAGTAATACATAATTATTACTTAACTTTATAAAACATTTCGATGTTACTGATAAATATAAATAAGTATTTTTGTAGGTTGTTTTTATGTTCTTATAAATTGCTTAGCATAATGAAGATTTCTTTTACATATTGTTATATTTGCTAAAATTAATTCATTATTAATGATGTTAAGATCCTTTAAGGGATTTATTACATTATATATAATATATGATACAGAACGATTATTAAAAGAATGTATAATATGTTTTGTTGTATTGCTTTTTTTAATATGATTAAGTAATTTATTACTCAAACTTTTCTTATGGAACAACCTTTAAACCAACCTGCTATATATTCATAAATTTTATTTCAGCAAAAATTATTGAGTGCGGAGTTATAACTTTAGCTAATGCATTAAAATGAGCATCCATGGTCATCATTATAACAATAATGTTAAGTTTGATAGTAAAAACAGAAAATTATCTGCTTTAATATTCTTATTAGTTAATAAATTAAATACAATCAATTTAACTACATTGGGTACAACCAATAATACTTGCTATATAAATAGTATATAAATAGTTCATATTTAATTAATCAATAATTTTCTGTGATAAACAATAATTGAATTGTTTATATATATGTTTTATATAATTTATTTAAAGAGTTAAGAACGTAAATAATTAATTGCTTCAACAAATTTTTTCTCAACTATATCTTTTATGCACAATACGGCTTTATTAAGTGTATTATTGATTGTTGTTCTTTCATGATAAGATGGACTATTAAGAACAAAATTAATTATTTCTCTTTTATATTTAGGTCGTCCAATACCAATTCGTAATCTATAAAATAGATTATCATTTAGTTTATGTATAATGTTTTTTATACCATTATGTCCAGCATGTCCTCCACCAAATTTTATTCTTGTACTACCTGGCAATAAATCAAGTTCATCATGTACGATTAAAATTTCTTCGGGAGCTAATTTATAAAAATTAGAAACTGCTACAACAGAATTACCACTGAAGTTCATGTAAGTATTTGGTATTAGTAAATGAACTATATTATTACCAATTTTTAATTGACCAATAAAACCATGTAAATTTTTTTCTTTTTTTAAAGTTACATTATGATGTATGGTTAATAAATTAATGTACCATATTCCAATATTATGACGGGTATTTTTATATTTTAATTCGTAATTACCAAGACCAACGATAAGTTTTATTGACATATTTTTTATTTTTTTAAATATTAAATATATAGTTAAATGAATTATTTTTATAAAAAAATGAACAAAATAAAAATATAAATTAAATAATTTATTATTTTTTATAAAATTTATGTTTACATATTACCTATTACATAGGTATTTTAATTAGCATTTTTTAAAATAAATTCATAACTTAATTTATTAAAAATAATATAAAATGTGATATAGCAATACTTATTATATATGAACACTTTTAATAATTATTCAAGTTATGCTCAAACATGGCAGAAATTGATTCTTCATTACTAATTCGTCTTATAGTTTCCGCTAACATTTTTGATAAAGTTAAAACACGTACGTTAGATAATATCCTAATATTAAAATTTAATGGAATGGAATCACAAACAATTATTTGATCAATGATTGATCGTTTAATATTTTTATAAGCATTTCCGGAAAAAATAGGATGAGTTGCATAAGCAAATACTCTTTCAGCCCCTCTTGCTTTAAGAGCTTCAGTTGCTTTACATAAAGTACTTCCGGTATCAATCATATCATCTACTAGTATACAATCACGATTTGTAACGTCACCAATAACATTTAAAACTTGTGACACGTTGATACGTGGTCGTCTTTTATCTATAATAGCCATGTCGATATCATTAAATAATTTAGCAATAGCACGTGCTCTTATTACTCCTCCAATATCTGGAGATACTACAATAGGATTTTTTAAATTTTGTTGTATCATATCTTCTAAAAGTACAGAGCTACCAAAAACATTGTCTACTGGTACATCAAAGAATCCTTGTATTTGTTCTGCATGTAAATCAACTGTTAAAATACGATCAACACCTACATTAGAAAGAAGGTCCGCTACTACTCTAGAAGTAATCGGAACTCTTGCAGAACGAACTCTACGATCTTGTCTAGCATAACCAAAATATGGAATAACAGCAGTAATACGACCTGCTGATGCTCGTCTTAATGCATCCACCATAACAACAAGTTCCATTAAATTATCATTTGTTGGAGCACATGTAGATTGAATAATAAAGATATCTCCACCACGTACATTTTCGTTAATTTGTACATTAACCTCTCCATCACTAAAACGGCCAACAGATGCGTCACTTAAATTAATACATAAATTATTAGCAATTAATTTAGCTAAATCTGGTGTGGCATTACCTGCAAAAAGTTTCATATCTAGATAAATGACCTATAATATTTGTGATAAATATTATAGTATAAAGTATGTTATAAAAATAAAATATTATGAAAGTTTATTTAATAAACATTATAATCAATTATTTATTATATTGCGATAATCTCTGATGTAACGGAGAAATATTTGTTCCTTCAGATATAATACTTCGTGTTTGCATAGGAAGCAATTTTTGAACTTTAATAGCAGATGATTTGTCTTGAAATTCCGCAAATATACAAGATCCAGTACCTGTTAATCTTGATAAAGTATATTGAGATAACCATATAAGGTGTTGTTCAATTATAGGGAACATTTTTTTTACTAAAGGTTCAAACTCATTATAAAATGGTTGATTTAATAATTGTATAATAGAATGTTTAGTTTTGTTGTGTTTTAATTTAAAAATACTAAAAATTAATTTCGTAGAAATATTAATTGGTATCATTAAAATTAAATACCATTTTTTTGGATAATTAATGGGTGTCAATATATTACCAATACCTTCAACAATAGATGTTTTGCCATATATAAAAGCAGGTATATCAGTTCCTAACATTAAACCTAATTTAGCCAATATTTTTAAACTTAATTTAGTTCTCCATTGTTGATTAAGTGCTACAAGTACTGTGGCAGCATTAGATGAACCGCCTCCTAAACCACTACCAATTGGTAATATTTTATATAAATAAATATTCGCTCCAGGAGCATTACCTTTAGGCCAACAATAAAACTGTAATAGCTTTGCTGCACGTATAATTAAATTATGTTTATTTTGTATTTGGATAATTGAATTAAATAAACATATTTTACCATCAGAAGTTGGAATAATTTTTATAGTATCGCCGTAATTAAGGAAGTGGAATAAAGTTTGTAATACATGGTAACCATCTGAACGACGTCGAATAATATGCAAAAACAAATTTAATTTAGCTGGTGAAGGCCAGTGAATAATCATATCAAAATTTTAATTAAAGATTATTTATTTTTTAATTTATTTACATGAACTGATATAATTAATATTATGTTAGTCTTGTAATATTGTTTTAAGTCCAAAATTTTTACATTGTGTTTTTATAATACAAAAAATAATGTTATTAAAATAATCATGCTATTATTATGTAACAAAATTCAATATCTTAATAATAAGTGATTAATTATATATTTTAATATCATAAAACCTATAAAAACACAATTTTCTTTAAAAGATACTTGTTGTTTATTGTAATAAAAAAACAAAAGAATTACGAAATGATTATACAATAGAATATAAATTCTATATGAATCTATACATATTACAAAGTTTTATTGTAAAAATGAACTATGCAAAAATTCATGCTAAATATGTAGTTATTAAAAATATTATAAGATAAAATAGTATAAAAATATATTTTAATAAAATAATTAATAAATATATTTTATTGATAATTTATATTATTATGAAGCTTTCTATAATTAATAAACTAAAAAAATTGCAAACTCGTTTTAAAGAAATAGAAATATTACTTAGTGATAAGAATATTATGTCTAATAAAGCACAATTTCGTGCTTTATCTAAAGAATATGTACAATTAAACAATATAGTTGCTTGTTTTGAGCGTTGGATGTTAACAAAAAAAGAAATGTATAATACAGAACAAATGCTTAATGATCCAGAAATAAATCAAATAGTACAAGAAGAAATAAAAAAAATAAAAATTAATCAAAGTAAACTTGAACAAGAATTACAAATATTATTATTTCCTACAAACTCTGATGATAAGAGAGGTTGTTTTGTTGAAATAAGAGCTGGAACTGGTGGTAATGAAGCTGCATTATTTGCAGGCAAATTATTTAGAATGTATACTCGTTATGCTGAAACAAAAAATTGGGAAACAGAAATTATTAATATTAATGTCAGTGAGTATGGTGGATACAAAGAAATAATTACTAAAATTCCTAATGAAGGAGCGTATGGTCGGCTAAAATTTGAATCTGGAGGTCATCGTGTACAAAGAATACCACATACCGAATCTCAAGGTAGAATCCATACATCTACTTGTACTATAGCTGTAATACCAGAAATACCGGTTTTGGAGTTACCAATTATTGATTTTAACGAATTAAGAATTGATACTTTTCGTTCTTCAGGAGCTGGAGGACAACATGTTAATACTACAGATTCTGCAATTCGTATAACTCATATACCCACTGGAATTGTAGTTGAATGTCAAGATGAGCGATCACAACATAAAAATAAAGCCAAAGCATTAGCTGTATTAGGTTCTCGTTTATATAATTTTAAAGTACAACAACGACAGAAAAAAGAAACTTCGACTAGACGTCTTTTATTAGGTACAGGCGATCGATCTGATAGAATACGAACGTATAATTTTCAACAAGGACGAGTAACAGATCACCGAATCAATTTAACTTTATATCGATTAAATGAAATTATAGAAGGTAATTTAGATATATTAATTGAACCTATTATGCAAGAATATAAAACTGATCAATTAACCCTATTAGCCAAATAAATACTAATGATAATGACTTGGAAAAAATGGTTAGAATGGGCTCAAACACAATTGTATTGTTCTACTAGCCCACGACTTGATGCAGAAATTATTTTAAGTAAAATACTTAATAAATCACGTACTTATATTTTAGCATTTGATGACACTGTGTTGAATGAAATAGAAAAATATAATCTTCTTAAACTACTGTATCGAAGAAAACAAGGTGAACCCATAGCTTATTTGATAGGAATGCAAGAATTTTGGTCTTTAAATATTCAAGTATATTATGATATTTTTATTCCCCGTTCTGACACAGAATGTCTTGTAGAACAAGTATTAAATTTATTTACAACGCCCAATATAAAAGTGTTAGATTTAGGCACTGGTTCTGGAGCTATTGCGTTAGCAATAGCTTCAGAACATCCAGAATGGGATATAACTGCTGTAGATTGTCAAATGCAAGCTATAAAACTTGCTTGTGCTAATGCTGTCCATTTAAACTTAAATAATATACTATTTTTATATGGAAATTGGTTTAATTTATTGCACAATAATTATTACAACGTAATAGTAAGTAATCCACCTTATCTTGATATTCAAGATTCACATTTACTATGTGCAAATTTAAAATTCGAATCTAAACAATCTTTAATTTCAGCAAATCAAGGATTAGCAGATTTAAATATCATTATAAAATATTCACCTAAACATTTATTGCATGGAGGATGGTTAATTGTAGAACATGGTTGGAAACAAGGACGGTGTGTACGTGTTTTATTTAAAAATTCTGGTTTTAAAAAAATTGTTACATTGCGAGATTACAACAAAAACGAAAGAGCAACTTGTGGACAATGGTGTTATTAACATAACATTAATAATATCTTGATTATAGCTAATCATATAAACATAAAATTTGATATTTTAAATAAAATAATCTTTATTAAAATAACAAAGTTATGATTTAAGTTTAAATTTTTATTGTAAATTTATTTAAATATAACAACTTAAAATATAAAAAAAATGTAATGTTTAAAATTTATTGTGTATATCAAACTAACAATAGATAGTTATTATGATCTTAAAAAATACTTTTATTGAAACTGATAATATCAATATTTAAAAATATTTTAAATAAACATCATTAAAATGATAAATTGTTTGTATATAAAAAAAATGTTAATGATATATTACATAAAGTTAAAATATTTTTTGTAATAACAAGTTTATTAAGGTTGTGCAAAATTACATAAAAATATAGGTATAATATGAAAGGAATAACGGTAAATATTGGTAATATTAATGTGAACAACAATTTACCATTTGTATTATTTGGGGGAATGAATGTTCTGGAGTCGCGTGATTTAGCTATGACCGTGTGTGAACATTATGTAAAAACAACACAAAAATTAGGAATACCTTATGTATTTAAGGCTTCTTTTGATAAAGCAAATCGTTCGTCATGCTATTCATACAGAGGTCCTGGTTTAGAACAAGGATTAAAAATATTTCAGGAAATCAAGGAAACTTTTAAAGTAAAGATTCTAACTGATATACATGAACCTTATCAAGCAAAAATTGTATCCAAAGTAGTTGATGTTATTCAACTGCCAGCATTTTTAGCGCGACAAACGGATCTCATTTTTGCGATGGCAAAAACCAATTTAGTAATAAATATAAAAAAACCACAGTTTATTAGTCCCGGACAAATAATTAATATTGTAAATAAATTTCGTATATTTGGAAACAATCGAATTATTTTATGTGATAGAGGCAGTGTTTTCGGATATGATAATTTAATAGTAGATTTTTTAGGATTTAAAGTGATGCACACAGTTTCAGGAGGATGTCCCATTATATTGGATGTTACTCATTCATTACAAATAAGAGATCATTCATTAGTTTCTATTTCTGGAGGAAGACGAGAACAAATAGGTGAGTTATCTCGAGCTGGTATAGCAATAGGTATTGCTGGTTTGTTCGTTGAAGCTCATCCTAATCCAGATTACGCTAAGTGTGATGGTGCATCAGCACTACCATTGCATAAATTAGAACAGTTTTTAAATCAAATTAAAGCTGTTGACGATTTAGTAAAATCATTTTCAAATTTAAATATAGAATGATATTCCGTAAAATATTTATTATATTTTTTATTATAATTCAAATTTATTGTGCATTGTAAAGTACAATATATTAACTTTTTGTTAAAGTAACTATATTAAAAATTGATTACATATATCAATGTTTTAAATAACAAACGATACATAAGAATGTTTTATATATAAAATATCAGAAAATAAATTAAATATTAATATATCATTTACTAATAAAATTTTTTCACCTGAACTTTGATAAAAAAAATTAGATGTTTTTTCTTTGTTAATACAAAGATATATTTTTTAGATTATTTTAATTATAAATATTTATTATGTTATAATGAAAACGGTAGAGTACGATTAAAATTGTTTATATACATAGAATAAAAATTAATATAATTAACTAAATATACACTATATTTAATATTTAAATATATGGATGCACGTGACCATCGTAAACTTGGAAAACAACTAGATTTGTATCATATGCAAGAAGAAGCTCCTGGGATGGTATTCTGGCATAATAATGGTTGGATAATTTTGCATGAATTAAAAAAATTTATACGTACAAAGTTGAAAGTTTATCAATATCAAGAAGTAAAAAGTCCTATAATGATGGATCGTGTATTATGGGACAAAACCGGACATTGGGAAAATTATGCAGAACATATATTTTCTACAGTTTCAGAAAATCGTGATTATTGTATTAAACCAATGAATTGTCCTGGGCATATACAAATTTTTAACCAATCTTTAAAATCCTATAAAGATTTACCAATACGTATGGCAGAATTCGGTAATTGTCATCGTAACGAACCTTCCGGGTCTTTACATGGATTAATGAGAGTGCGGAGTTTCCTTCAAGACGATGCTCATATTTTTTGCACTATATCTCAAGTACGTGAAGAAATAAAAAATTGCATAAAAATGACATATGATATATATGCTACATTTGGATTTAATAAAATTATTGTTAAACTTTCTACTCGCCCAGAAAAACGTATTGGCAATGATACATTATGGGATGTAGCAGAGCATGATTTATCTAGTATTTTAACTGAAATTGGAGTATCATTTACATATCAAAAATTTGAAGGAGCATTTTATGGCCCCAAAATCGAATTTTCTTTACTTGATTGTTTAGATCGCACTTGGCAATGTGGTACGGTACAATTAGATTTTTCTCTTCCACATCGCCTGAATGCTTTTTACATTAATAAAAAAAACGAACGAATTGCACCAATAATGATTCATAGAGCTATTCTTGGCTCAATAGAAAGGTTTATCGGTATTTTAACAGAAGAATTTTCAGGTTTCTACCCAACTTGGTTAGCTCCAATACAAGTGGTCTTAATGAACATTACTTCTGATCAAACTGATTATATTTTAAAATTAGCACAAAAATTATCTCAACATAATATTAGAATAAAATTAGATTTAAGAAATAAAAAAATAGGCTTTAAAATTCGAGAACATACTTTACATCGTATACCGTATATGTTGGTATGTGGTAACAAAGAAATAAATATGAATAAAGTTGCTGTGCGTACTTTCCGTGGCAAAACTTTAGGTCATTATGACATTAATATCTTTATAAAAAAGATACTATATGAAATTAAAAATTATGGTCTTAATCAACTGGAGAACAACGTATTAAAGGTGGAAAAAAAAATTATTTAACACGTTCTAATCGTGTTAATCAAAATATTCATGCAGTTGAAGTACGATTAACTGATATAAATGGTAAACAAGTTGGTATTGTTAGTTTACGTGAAGCACTTGCACAAGCTGAAGCATCAGGAGCTGATTTAGTTGAAATTAGCTCAAATGCTTTACCTCCTGTATGTCGTATAATGAATTACGGTAAATTTCTTTATGAAAAAAACAAATCTTCAAAAGAACAAAAAAAGAAACAAAAAACAATTCAAATTAAAGAAATAAAATTTAGACCCAATACTGAAGAAGCTGATTATCAAGTAAAATTACGTAACTCAGTTCGTTTTCTTAAAGATGGTGATAAAATAAAAATAACATTAAGATTTCGTGGCGGAGAAATAGTGCATCAACAAATAGGTACGAAAGTATTAAATCGTGTGCGTAAAGATTTAGAACAAATTTCAATAGTGGAATATTTTCCTAACAAACTTGAAGGTAAACAGTTAGTTATGATTTTAGCACCAAAAAAATAACAATTTAATATCAAAAGTAAGTATATATAATTTACTCAATGTTTTATTTTTTTACAAAAATATTTTTTATAAAAATATAGAATGTTATTATAGAGATTAGTAATACATGTTTAAAATAAAAACAATCAATAGCGTTAAAAAAAGATTCAAAAAAACATCTTCTGGTACATTTAAGTATAAACATGCCAATTTACGTCACATTTTAACTAAAAAGTCTAGCAAAAGAAAACGTCATTTACGTCATAAATCCATAATTGCTACAAATCACTTAGTGCGTATAAAAAAATTTTTACCATATTTTTAATTTAATACAATACATCATTAAAATATGTAATTGCTTGCATCATCATCCAGGAGACATAATGACACGTAGTAAAAATAGCGTTGTTTCACGAATGCGTCATAAAAAAATAATAAAACAAGCAACAAGTTATTATGGCGCTCGTTCACGTACATACCGTACTGCTTTTCAAGCAGTCATAAAAGCAAATCAATATTCTTATCGTGATCGACGTCAAAAAAAAAGACAATTTCGTAGGCTGTGGATTACTCGAATTAATGCTGCAGCCAGATTGCATGGCATTTCTTATAGTAAATTAATTAACAAATTAAAACAATCATCTATAGGATTAAATCGCAAGATTCTTGCAAATATTGCGATTTTGGATAAAAAAACTTTTGCAAATTTAGTAAATTTATCAAAAAAAAATGAAATTATGTGAATAATATTTATAAAAAAATTTATTAAAATGTAAAAATAATTTATATATATTTATTTTCTATACATATATTGATATTTATATATATTACATTGGTTATAAAAAAATATTTTTATTTATTTATACCGATAAAATTAAATTTATATTGATATTGTATAATTAATAATTATAAAATATTGGAACTTTCTTTGCATCTCAACTATATATTTTAATCGAAATAAACTGGTAAATAAAAAATGTTAAATATTTCAAATTTAATTACACAAGCTAAAAAATATATAGAACAATCTCAGGATTTACGTGCACTAGAACTAATAAAAGTAGCTTTTTTGGGTAAAAAAGGATATATAAAGCAACAAATAGCAATGTTATGCAGTTTGACATATGAAGAACGAATAAAAAGAGGTAAATGTATTAACCAAGCTAAACAACTAATACAAAAATTAATTTATGAACGTACAAATATATTAGAACTAAAATTAATTAATGAAGAAATTTTAAAAAATAAAATAGATATATCTTTGCCTGGTCGAAAAATAGATAATGGTAGATTACATCCAATAACACTTGCTATAATTAAAATCAAAAATTTTTTTAAAAAATTGGGTTTTAACACAGTATATGGGTTAGAAATTGAAGATAATTATCATAATTTTGATGCTTTAAATATCCCTATACATCATCCAACTCGTACGGATCATGACACTTTTTGGTTAGACTCACACAGACTGTTACGAACTCAAACTTCTAGCATACAAATTCGTACTATGAAATCACAACAACCCCCAATTCGTATTATTGAATGTGGCCGCGTTTATCGTAATGATTACGACAAACAACATACCCCGATGTTTCATCAAATAGAAGGGTTAATGATTGATGTAAATATTACTTTTTCTAATTTAAAAGGAATATTATATGATTTTTTGCATGATTTTTTTAATAAAAATATAAAAATTCGTTTTCGGCCATCTTATTTTCCATTTACAGAGCCATCCGCAGAAATTGATATTATGGAGGAAAAACAGGGTGTATGGTTAGAAATTTTAGGTTGTGGTATGGTACATCCTAATGTATTACGTAATGTTGGTATTAATTTAGAAAGATTTTCAGGATTTGCTTTTGGTATAGGTATAGAACGATTAGCAATGTTAAATTATGGAATAACAGATTTACGTGTATTTTTTAAAAATGATTTACGTTTTTTACAACAGTTTAAATAAATCTTAATAATAAGAGTTATTATTGTGAAGGTTAGTGAATCCTGGTTACGAGAATGGATTGGTTCGGACCTGAATATTAAGGAATTAACTGAATCCTTGACTATGTCCGGATTAAAAGTAAATTCATTGCATCCTGCTGCGAATTATTTTGATGGAGTAATTATTGGAAATATAATAGCATGTAGACAACATTTTATTTATAATGATTTATGGATAATAAAAGTAAATATTGGTGATGACAATCCATTAAATATTGTGTGTAGTGCAACTAATTGCACTACACATTTAAAAGTTGTAGTAGCCAAATCGGGTGCAACTATAACTGGTAAAAAAAAAATAAAAACTATTGAAGTACATGGATACAGATCAGAAGGTATGTTATGTTCTTTTAAAGAACTAGGTATACTTAATTCTGGTTCTGATATTATTATATTGCCTGACGATGCACCTATAGGATTAGATTTTAGAGATTATTTAAAATTTGATGATAATGTTATTGATATAAGCATTCCTTTTAATAGAGGAGATTGTTTGGGGTTACTTGGAATTGCTCGTGATATAACAATAATTAATAAATTATTGTTACAAAAACCACAAATTCACTCTATACAACCAATTATTAATGATATATTACCTATTCATGTTTCTGAACCTAATGCATGTCCTTGTTATTTAGGTAGAATAATAAAAAATATCGATAATACTATATCTATACCATTATGGATGAAAGAAAGATTAAGGCGTAGTGGAATATGTTTTATTAATCCAATAATGGACATAATAAATTATGTTAGTTTAGAATTAGGTTATCCAATCAATGCTTTTGATCTAAATAAAATTTCTGGCAGTGTTTTTGTGCGTTTAGCAAAACAAGGAGAATCATTACAACTATTGAATAACACAAAAATAAATATTCAAACAGATACATTAGTAATTGCAGATCAAAAACAACCATTAGCTATAGCTGGTATTGTAAATGGAACAAATTCAATTGTTGATAAATCAACTTGTTCTATTCTATTAGAATGTGCGTTTTTTTCTTCATCTATTCTTATAGGTAAAGCAAAAAGATATGGTTTATCTAATGCCTTGTCATATCGTTATGAGCGAGGCATCGACCCTACATTAACTAAAAAAGTTATGGAACGTATTACATTTTTTTTAGTTAAGATTTGTGGAGCTTATCCAGGCCCAATATTGAATGTCACGAATTTAAATATGTTACCTAAATTAAACATGATTATTTTACATAAAAGTAAATTAAATAAGTTAATAGGTCATTTTATTTCAAATGACGAAATAAATAACATTTTAACAAGAATTGGTTGCAAAGTAACACAAATTACTAAAGATTGGAGAATATCAATTCCTTATTGGCGCTATGATCTTAAATTAGAAGAAGATCTAATAGAAGAAATAATAAGAATATATGGTTATGATAAATTACCTATGAGTTCAATATATAGTACTTTAAAAACTATTAATATCAATAAAAAACAATTTTCATTATTAAGAATTAAAAACCTTCTTGTGGATCGTGGTTATCAAGAAGTTATTACATATAGTTTTGTAAATCCAATAATTCAAAATTTATTATTTCCACAAAAAAAATCATTAAAAATTGCCAATCCTACTTCAATAGAAATGTCTGTCATGCGTTTATCATTATGGAGTAGTTTAATAAGCACAATTATTTATAATCAAAACCGTCAGCAACAAAGAATGAAATTGTTTGAAAGTGGTATGGTGTTTTTTTCAGATAAAAATGAACCATGGAAAATTGGTCAACATTTTATGTTATCTGGAATTATTACAGGAATGCGTTATGAGGAATATTGGGATCATAAAAATCATTATTTCATGGATTTCTATGATATAAAAGGTGATGTTGAAGCAATATTAAATATGACTAATAAAATAAATAAGATAGAATTTAAAGTAACGACTAATACAGCATTACATCCAGGACAAAGTGCAGGAATATATCTTAAGAATGAATGTATTGGATTTTTAGGTTTGATACATCCTATACTAGAAAAGCAATTAAATTTAAATAGTCATACATTAGTTTTTGAAATTTTTTGGGAAAAAATTTCAAAAACTAATGTATCCAAAATTTTTAATGTTACTCGTTTTCCTATTAATCGTAGAGATATTAATATTATAGTTGCAGAAGAAATTGCTGGAGGAGATGTTATTAATGAATGTAAAATAATTTTAAAACAAGAATTAATTAATATAAAATTATTAGATGTATATCGAGGAAATAACATAAGTAAAGGTTTTAAAAGTTTAACTATTAGTTTGTTTCTATACAATGATTATCACACATTGACAGAAATAGAAACTAACGAAATTATTGTAAAATGTATACAGAAATTAAGAAAAAAATTTCAAGCATCTTTAAAAACATGAATAAATATAAAATAAAAGAATTCTTTAAAGTAAAAAAAGCAATAATTTTATTTAAAATAATAGATGCAGTATGGTTAATCAATTTTAATTATATATTTAAGGAAAAACATGACATCTTTACGATTATTAATATCTGACTTTCATAATCCATGGTTTAATTTAGCTATTGAAGAATGTATTTTCCGTCAATTAGAAAATAACCAAAGTATATTATTTTTATGGCGTAATCATAATACTGTAGTTATTGGTAGAGCTCAAAATCCATGGAAAGAATGTAACACGCGTCGTATAACTCGAGATAAAGTCTATCTAGCTAGAAGAAGCAGTGGAGGTGGTGCTGTATTTCATGATTTAGGTAATACATGTTTTACGTTTATATCTAATCAAATTGATTATAATAATCAACTATCTACTCATATTATTCTTGATGGATTAAAGAACTTTAATATCAACATTAAAGTCTCTGGAAGAAATGATTTAGTTGTACAGACTGCAGAAGGAGAACGCAAGGTAAGTGGTTCAGCTTACCGCGAAAGTTCTTATGGAAAATTGCATCACGGAACTTTATTATTACAAACTAAACTGGATAAATTAGCATATTATTTGAACCCTGATATAAAAAAACTAAAAAGCAAAGGTATTACATCTGTTCGTTCTCGTGTTGCTAATTTAATTGAATTTAATAAAAATATTAACCATAATCAATTATGTTATTTTTTACAACAATCTTTTTGTAAATTTTATAAAAAACAAATTGATCCAGAAATTATTTCTTTAAAAAATATATTAAAAATACCCGGTTTTTTACAACAATTAACAAAACAAAGTTGCTGGGATTGGAATTTTGGTGCCGCTCCAATGTTTAGTCATCATTTAGATACTTATTTCGCCTGGGGTAGCGTAACATTACATTTTGACATTAAACATGGTATTATCACTCGAAGTCGTATTTTTACAGATAGTTTATATCCCGATCCCTTAGAAGCATTAGCTCAAAAATTAATTGGAACACCGTATAATATTCAAAAAATTAAATATTGCTGTCAACACTGGTTATTATCATGGCCTAAATATGAAAATTTAGTGGATGTAGTAGATTGGCTAATTAATAGTATATGTTAATTAATAAAATGATTGTAAAACTTAATTTAATTGTAATTTAAATTACTATTTATATTTTAATACCATACATTTTATTTTTCAATTATTAATAATACAACAATACAATAAACATTGTTCAGCTATTATTAGAAAATTATGTTATAATAACCGTTATCAATTTAAATTTTAATCGTTTTATTAACGTAATAGATATTTTAATACAATTTAATTAATTTATATTTTTGTATCATGTTAAAACATTTTGCGTTATTTTTATGCAAACATTATTTTCAATCTAATGAAAATTAAGTAATGAAATTATATATAAATATAAAATTTTTTATTTATTAAATTTTGTGAAGTAAAATAGGTGAATTTAAATGACAATTAATTTAACAAGAAAAAATAATTCAATAATTTTACCAAAAAAAAATACTTGGCAGGGATTAAATGTTAGCAATGCCGCAATTAAACAAATTAAATATTTAATGAAACAACACATTGATATGCTGGGGTTACGTATTGATATTAGAAAATATGGATGCGCAGGGTTCGGTTATATTGTAGATAAGGCTACTATATCAAATAAAAAAGATTTAGTATATGAATACAATGGAGCTAAATTATTCGTTTCATTAAAAGCTATGCCATTTATTGATGGTACTCAATTAGATTATGTTAAAGAAGGTTTAAACTACATGTTTAAATTTGATAACCCTCAAGTGCAATTTATTTGTGGATGTGGACACAGTTTTAATGTTTAAAGAGATAACTAATTTATGATACAAAAAAAAACAAATAATTCTAAAAAAAAATATAACGTTACTCAACAATGGTTAACGCAAAACAAAAATTATAAAGAAGGTTTTTTTACTAAAGTAAGAAATGAAGAATTAATGCATGGTATTAATGAAAAAATAATACATGCTATTTCAGAAAAACGTAATGAACCAAAGTGGATGTTAGATTTTCGCATTAACGCTTATAACGCTTGGATTAATATGAAAGAACCTCATTGGTTAAAAGCACAGTATCCAATGTTGAAATACAATAATTATTGTTATTACTCTGCTCCTGTTTGTTCAAATAATCAAGAAAAATATGCTCATCGTCCTAATATAAATAATGAAAATAAAACTAATTATTTAACTAATGAAGTAGAAGAAGCATTTAATAAATTAGGAGTGCCAGTACATGAAGGTACCGGAATAGCTGTTGATGCTATTTTCGATTCTGTATCTGTAGCTACTACGTATCGAGAAACATTGTCCAAACAAGGAATTATTTTTTGTTCGTTTAATCAAGCTATTCATGAACATCCAGATCTAGTTCGTAAATATTTAGGTAGTGTAGTTCCATATAATGATAATTTTTTTGCTGCTCTAAATTCTTCGGTAGCTTCTGATGGAACATTTGTATATATACCCCAAAATGTACAATGTCCTATGGAACTTTCAACATATTTTCGTATTAATTCATCAAAAACAGGTCAATTTGAACGTACTATTATTATCGCTGATAAAGGTAGTTATGTAAGTTATATTGAAGGATGTTCCGCTCCGATACATAATCATAACCAACTCCATGCAGCAGTTGTAGAAATTATCCTTATGGAGCATGCTACTGTAAAATACTCTACTATTCAAAATTGGTTTTCTGGAAATAAAATCACAGAAGGAGTATTAAATTTTGTTACCAAAAGAGCATTATGTTTGGGTGAACATTCAAAGATGTCATGGATTCAATCAGAAAACGGTTCTGCTATTACATGGAAGTATCCTAGTGTAATTTTAAAAGGAAACTATTCAATTGGCGAATTTTTTTCAGTTGCAATAACTAATAATTATCAACAAGCAGATACTGGAACTAAAATGATTCATATTGGTAAAAATACTCACTCCACTATTATTTCAAAGGGTATAGCAACTGGTAATAGCGAGAATACATATAGAGGTTTAGTGAAAGTTATACCTAACGCTATTAATTCACGTAACTTTACACAATGTGATTCAATGCTAATTGGTGATAAATGTGGTGCTCATACTTTTCCACATATAAATATACAAAACGATTCTACTAAATTAGAACATGAAGCTACTACTTCACGTATTAGTGAAGATCAATTATTTTATTGTAAGCAACGAGGAATTAGTGAAGATAATGCTATTTCTATGATTGTAAATGGATTTTGTAAAGATGTTTTTTCTAAATTACCTTTAGAGTTTGCTGTAGAAGCACAAAAATTATTAAACATCAGTCTTGAACACAGCATAGGTTAAATACAATAATCAATAATACAATTTATATAACATAAGTTTGTAAATTGCAGTAAACGGTACGTGTTAAACAAAAGGCATTATATATGTTAATAATTGACAAATTAAAAATTGGTATAGAAAATAAAATTATTCTTCATGAAATTAATCTACATATACAACCTGGTGAAATACATGTAGTTATGGGTCCTAATGGTTCAGGAAAAAGTACTTTAGCTGCTACTCTTGTTGGTCATAAAAATTATATAATAAAAGCAGGTAAAATCTTATTTAAAAATCATGATTTACTTTCCTTAAAACCAGAAGAACGAGCAGGAGAAGGTGTTTTTATAGCTTTTCAATATCCGATAGAAATACCTGGTGTAAATAATCAATTTTTTTTGGAATGTTCATTAAATGCAATACGTAAATACCGTGGTCAAGTATCTTTAGATCATTTTGAATTTATTGATCTTGTTGAATCTAAATTAAAATTATTAAAAATGTCTAAAAGCTTATTAAAACGATCAGTCAATGTAGGTTTTTCTGGTGGGGAAAAAAAACGTAATGATATTTTACAGATGGTTTTATTAGAACCATCATTATGCATTTTAGATGAAACTGATTCAGGATTAGATGTTGATGCAGTAAAAATTGTAGCACATGGAATTAATATATTACGTAAAACAACACGTTCATTTATTATTATTACTCATTATCAAAAAATTTTAGAATATATTAAACCTGATTTTGTGCATCTTTTATATAAAGGTCATATTGTAAAATCTGGCGATATACGTTTAGCAAAAATAATTGAGGAACAAGGTTATGGTTGGTTGGACAAATAAAAATGGAAGCGTATTAGAACAATGGTATGATTTATTTAAAAAAAACAATAATTTTCATTCATTACAAAAAAGCGCACATTGGAAAAAAATAAAAAAAATTGGCATTCCAAACTATACAGACGAAAAATGGAAAAATATTCCCTTAAAACGTTTTTTATCACATACTTTTGTTTCTTCTATTAATCAAGAACTAAGTATGTCCCAATGTAATGATTGTGCTTTAAATTTGGATGCTTATCGATTAGTATTTATAAATGGTTATTATTCTTCACTTTTAAGTAATACTGAAACGGGATACTGGAAAATCACAACAAATCAAAAAAATAACAAAATACTTCCAGAACCAATTCAATCAGATTTTTTTTTACATTTAACAGAATTATTAAATAATAAAATTATTTATATTTTTTTACCTAACGGTAAACGAGCAGACAAACCTTTGTATTTATTGCATATTAATTCAGGAAATGAAAATATAAATACATTGACTACTTCACATTATCGTCATCATATCGAAATTGCATCTAGTGCTTGCGGTAAAATAATAGAACATTTTGTGAGTATAAATCAATATGGTTCCTACAACGGAGCTCGTACATCAATTATAGTAAAAGATAACGCAAATTTTAGTCATATTAAATTAGTCCATGAAAATCAAGCTAGTTACCATTTTTCACATAATGATATTCATGCTGGATATAAAACTAAAATTCAAAGTAATACATTTATCATATTAGGAGCAGGAATAACTCGTCATCAAACTAGTGTGAAATTGAATCATAAAGAGACATACTTATCAATTAATAGTTTAATATTTCCCTCTAATGAAGAAATTAATAACATAATAACATATGTAGAACATAATGAAGAACATTGTTTAAGTCAACAATTGCATAAAATAATTGCTTGTGATAATGGAAGAGGTATATTCGATGGTTTAATTAAAGTAGCTAAAAATGCTATTAAAAGTGATGGTTGGATGATGAACAATAATTTATTGTTAGATAAACATGCACAAATCATTTCTAAGCCACAATTAGAAATTTATGCTGATGATGTTAAATGCAGTCATGGTGTAACTATAGGCAATATTAATGAAGATCAAATATTTTATTTACGTACAAGAGGTATTTCATACAAAAAAGCCTTGAAAATGATGATTTATGCGTTTATTTATGAAATAATTGAAATAACTGATAATACAGTAATTGCTGAAAATATCATAAAACATATTATGCATATTTTACAAAGGATTATAAAATGATTTATCCCATTACACAAATAAGATCTGATTTTCCTATAATAAATAAATTAATCAATAATCAACAGTTCACTTATTTAGATAGTGCAGCAAGTGCTCAAAAGCCTAATGTTGTTATAAAATGTCTAAACAATTTTTATAGTCATGAGTATGCTACTGCGCATCGAGGTATATATTCATTAAGCAGACAAGCTACCATATGTATGGAAGAAGTAAGAGAACAAATAGCCAAATTTATTAATGCATCTTCATTAGAAGAAATTATTTTTACTAAAAGTACTACCGAAGGAATTAATTTAATAGCCAACAGTTGTGGTGAGAAATATTTAAAAGCAGGTGATAATATCCTTATCACTGAAATGGAACATCATTCGAATATAGTTCCTTGGCAAATATTGGCTAAAAAAAAACAATTAATAATAAAATATATTCCATTAACATATGATGGAAAGTTAGATATTTCTTTTTTACCTAAGCTTATAGATCAACGTACACAATTGGTAGCAATAACTCAATTATCCAACGTTATTGGTACTTTAAATCCTTTGTCTAGTATTATTAATCAAATACGTAAAATAAAAAATATTTTAATATTAGTAGATGGAGCTCAGGGCATAGCACATTCTAAAATAGATGTGCAAAAAATTGATTGTGATTTTTATGTTTTTTCCGGTCATAAAATTTATGGCCCTACCGGTATAGGTATTCTTTATGGAAAAAAAAAATTATTAGACAATATGCCTCCATGGGAAGTTGGAGGGGGTATGATTCAAGAGGTTAACCTTACTAAAGGTACTACTTTTTTAGATGCTCCTTGGAAATTTGAAGCAGGTACGGCAAACATCACCGGTATATTAGGTTTAGGAGAAGCTGTAAAATATATTAACACTGTGGGTTTAGATTTAATTTTTAATCATGAAAATGAATTGATGCAATATGTAATAAAACATTTAAGGGAAATTCCCGACATCATCATATATGGTCCCACTGATCGGGTTGGTGTAATTGCTTTTAATATTGGTAAATTACATTCTTATGATATTGGAATTTTTTTAGATCAAAATGCTATTGCCATACGTACTGGACATCATTGTGCTATGCCATTAATGAATTTTTTTAACGTATCAAGCATGTGCCGTGTTTCACTAGCAATGTATAATAACAAAGATGACATTGATCGATTAATAAATGGATTATTAAAAACACAAGATCTTCTTAATAAAAAAACACTTTTAAGGTAAAATACATATAAAATATATTAATGAATTTACTTGATAAAAATACATTACTGAAGAACTTTCTTCGATGTGAAAATTGGGAAGAAAAATATTTATATATTATTACATTAGGTAATAATTTATCTCCTGCCCCAAATAATATACATTCTTCTAAATTTTTAGTACCAGGATGTCAAAGTAAAACTTGGATAATGGTATTAACTGATAATCATACCAACGTACAGTTGTATGGAGATAGTAACTCTTCAATTGTAAAAGGTATTATCGCTATAATATTTATTATATATCAAGGTTTAACACTAAAAGAAATCATTAAATTAGATGTGAGTCCATTTATCAAAAAATTAAATTTACATCAAAATTTAACTTTTACTCGAACACAAGGTTTAGGTGATATTATTCGTACACTACGTAAACAAGCTATATGTAATATGACTAAATATCATTGATAAATATATAATACAATTCTTAATTCAAGCTTTTATTATATATAATCAAGAATTTTCATATCCGAATATATTATAAAAAATCTTCTGCAATAAAACTCACAACAATATTGTTAAGTAAGTAATAACTTATTAGTTTTGATTTAATGATATCACTATAAACAAAAATAGACAATGCCATATACTAAAAAATGTAATTTTAATGATTAACATTTTATGCAAAATGCGTCCTGATGGATTTGAACCATCGACCTCTATCAAGTCAGGATAGCACTCTACCAACTGAGCTAAGAACGCATTATTAATTGTATTTTAAAAGTTTATTGTGAATAATAAACTTTTTAACATTTCGATGCTTATTTTGTCATGTTATTAAAATAAAAGACCACAATTAACATTGATCTTAACACAATAGTATATATTATCAATTATTATGTTTATTAAAATATCTTTATCTATGTAATATCAAATAAATACTATTTTATACTTTGTACAAACATTTTTTTAGATATTCAATTATTCAAAAAAAATCATTTAACTAACCAACTATTAAATTGAATAATTATACAAACATTTTTAATCTAACAAATATTTATAAAAAAATAAATATAATTAATAAAATACAAAATCATACAGATAATATTTCTAATAAGATTGCAATTTATATTTACAGAAATTTTACAAATTACTGCATTTATTATCAATATTATAAAAAACTTTGATATGCATATAATTAAATTATCTAATAATTCATTAAAAAATTTAAAATCTAGATTATTCGTTTCTTACAATGGACATTGCTTAACTATAAATAAAATAAAAAAATCAGTAAATTGTGATAATATGCAAAAACGCTTAATTTTAACTAATATAACAACATTATGCATAAAAGATATTATTAATTGAGAACAATTCACATCACTAAGTAAAAGTAGGCAAGCATTTAATATATGAATATATCATTCTGTACAATTAAGATAAATAAAATTATATTTATAGCAAAATAATCAAAAAAATATGGTTTAGAATAAAATAAGAATATAAATAAAAAAGTTATAAAAATATCTTATATGTAAAAGATTAATTGATGTTAATGCTGTTAATTTAACTATATATAAAGTTATTAAAAATTAATTTTATGTTTCTTTAATACCAAAACTTTAAAAATATTACTAATTTAAGTATTAAATAATTTGGAGATATTTTACAAAAATATCGAAACAAACATATAAAAACGCATGCCATGATAAATACTATTAAGCGTATAGTATTTTGATCAAATATTTATTAAACCAGATAGGGTGACTTTATAAAAAATTTTTAAATATTTAAGTTTTTATTTTAATGTTTATTATATTTTATAATTCAAGTTTCTTATCTTTATAATTATTTTTACATTGTATGTGTTAAAAATTTAAAAAAATGATATCATACAGAATATATGAAACATTAATTTTATTATGGTTGTACATAAAATATGACTTTTACAATTAAAAAAATCAAAAAACAAATTACCGATAATCCTATTATCTTATATATGAAAGGGTCTCCAACACTACCTAATTGTGGTTTTTCTGCTAAAGCAGCTCACATTTTATCGGCTTGTAGCAATAAACATTTTACTTATATAGATGTTTTGGTAAATCCAGATATTCGTACTGAATTACCAAAAATTGCTGGTTGGCCTACTTTCCCACAATTGTGGATTGATGGTAATTTGATAGGCGGGTGCGATATTATTATTGATTTGTATAGAACAGGGGAGCTACAAAATCTTATTAACAAAACTTTAGCGAAACATAATATAAAAGATCTTTAATACATCATTTAGTATTAAGTTTTGTAATTGTAGTATAATAAACTATGAATCGATGGGTTGTGTTGCTTTTTTTTTCAAAATTTACAATCCATATGTTAACTTAATAAATGAATTTTTTTGTTTTTTTATATTTGTATTTTATACAGATACAGGCCAGCCTCCTAACCTTTTCCAACGATTAACTAATTCACAAAATAAAATTGCTGTTCGTTCAGTATCATATAATGCAGAATGTGCTTTATTATTATCAAAAATAATGCCTGCACATATACATGCTTTTGCTAATACCGTTTGTCCTAAAACTAAACCACTTAAAGTAGCAGTATCAAATGTTACAAAAGGATGAAAGGGATTATATTTAAAATCAGATCGCTCAATAGCTGCCATTAAAAAACTATGATCAAAAGCAGCGTTATGAGCAACAAGAATAGCACGATTACAATCTTGATTTTTAATACCTTTATTGACCATGTTGAAAATTTTGCTTAAAGCTTCATATTCTGTAACAGCAGAACGCAGAGGATTATATGGATCAATACCATTAAAAGCTAATGCGGATGCTTGTAAAATAGCTCCAGGAAAAGATTTAATATGAAAATGTATTGCATCATCCATTTCTAACCAACCATTAACATCCATTTTTAATGTAATAGCAGCAATTTCAAGTAAAGCATCAGTGTTAGCATTCAATCCGGCTGTTTCTACATCAATGACTACAGGATAAAAACCACGAAAACGAGCGTTAAGAGTATTATGATCTTCTTTTATAACCATGTTAATTTTATTAAAATACTAAAATATTAAATATTAAAAAAATGGTTACTATAAGTATAGTAAATGTTTTAAATAAAATTATGCTACTTCATTTTTCATAAAAGTTAAAAACAAGAAAAATAGTATTATACATTATGTGTAAATCAAATCTACAAAAAATATACTATATACCAAATCTTTTGATTGTAATTTTAATATAAATATTCATGAAAATTTATAAGTATATAATCAAAATTTATAATGCCTATAAATATATATGTTATATTAATAAATGTTTTTATACTTTATAATGTTAATTAAATTATTAAATAATTACTAATAGTAGGATATTACTTACATATAAAATTAATTAAATATTGTTTTTTGACTATCAAATTGAAATGAACTTTATTTTTTTAAAAAATAAAATATGATAGACTCATACTAATATTAAATTAATAAAATACATAATAATATTTACAATTGAAAATTATATTCAATATTTTATTCAAGTAAAATATATTTTACATTATCTGATCTTAATCAAAATATATCTAATAAGTTAATTATTAATTACAACATAGAGAGGAGAAAAAAATTGGAATTATCTTTAGGATCAAATTTAGCACGGTTAGTTAGAGTATGGCGTGCTTTAATTGATTATCATTTAAAACCATTAGAACTTACACAAACTCATTGGATTACATTATATAATATTTGTCAGCTACCTCCTGAACAATCACAAATTCAATTAGCTAAAGCTATAGGTATTGAACAGCCATCTTTAGTACGAACATTAGATCAATTAGAGGAGAAAGGATTGATCACGCGTCATACATGCATAAATGATAGACGTGCTAAAAGAATTAAGTTAACTGAATCTGCTAAACCTGTAATTAAAGAAGTAAATAATGTAATTAGTAATATTCGTAACGAAGTATTAAATGGAATAAGTTCAAACGATCTTGAATTACTTAATATCATGCTTACAAAATTAGAAAAAAATATTTCCAAACTAAATAATATTATTCAACATTAAATTAATAAATCTTAATTTACAAATAAATTAAAATTTTTATAAATATTTTTTGTATTTCGAAAACAAACAAAAATATAAAACATTTTTGTTTTATATTTTATTACTATTTACTATAAATTATGACAATATTTTTTTATTTACTTGAATAAACGATTTTATAAATCATTTAACATAAATAATTTATCGTTACACAAATGTTTATAATTGAATTACTAATATATTATAAAAAGTTGAAAAACATTAAAATTAAAATAATAATTTTATCATAAATAACTGTAATTACAATGATATATAATTGTAGTTGTTATTTTTATAAAAAACTTTAGATTAAATATTTTACAACAAAAAAAAAGAAAATACTTATAAAAAATAAACCAAATGGATTGAATAAGCGAACTTATATAATTCATTTTTTTGACATATTTTGAAACATGAAACATAACATGTCTATATTAAAATATAAAAACACGATAATTATATAACATTAGAAATACACTTACATTATTATTAACAATTTTTTATAAAATATAAAATAATAACAATACTATAATTATATACACATATTACTTGTAAACGATATACATAATAAACTATTTTATAATCGTTCTAAAAACAAAATTAGTTTTTATACATCGTTTTGATTAAAAAATTTTTTAAAAATTATAAAATAAATTTTTAAAATTAAAAAAAATTATTAAAACTATAAAATATCCTTTGTAATTTTTCTTAGAAAATATGAGAAATAATAATGAATAAAAAAAACATAATTGAATTATTACAAGAACGTGAATTAATTTCACAAATAACAGACAAAAAAAAGATAATAGATCAATTATCTTCAAAATTAATTTCCGTATATTGTGGATTTGATCCCACGGCTGATAGTTTACATCTAGGTCACTTAATACCATTATTATGTTTAAAACATTTTCAAATTGCTGGACATCGCCCGATAATATTAATAGGAGGTGCTACTGGTTTAATTGGTGATCCTAGTTTTAAAGCAACTGAGCGCAAATTAAATTCTATCGAAACGATTCAAATTTGGACAGAAAAAATAAAAAAACAAATTTCTTTATTTTTAAATTTTAATTATGATAAAAATGGTGCTTGTATAGTAAACAATTATGATTGGTTTAATTCAATGAACACATTGACTTTTTTACGAGATATTGGAAAATTTTTTTCTATAAATAAAATGATTAATAAAGAATCAATCAAACAAAGATTACATCGTTATCATAGTGGAATATCCTTCACTGAATTTACTTATAATTTATTACAAGCCTATGATTTTGCTTATCTTAATCAAAAATACAATGTTACACTACAAATTGGTGGTTCTGATCAATGGGGAAACATTGTTTCGGGAATTGATTTAACAAAACGTATGTATAAAAATACTGTACAGGGTTTTACAATGCCTTTAATTACGAATTCTAATAATACAAAATTTGGTAAAACAGAAAATGATGTAATATGGTTAAATGCTAATAAAACTAGTCCTTTTAAATTTTACCAATTTTGGATTAATACTTCAGATAAAGATGTTTATCGTTTTCTTAAATTCTTTACATTTTTAGACATCGAAATAATTCATAAACTGGAATTAAAAAATCATAATAATTATAAAACAACAAAATATGCTCAAATATTATTGGCTAATGAATTAACTCGTACAGTACATGGAACAACGGGATTGGCTACCGCGCAACGAATAACTGCTAATTTATTTATGGAACCTTTACCTAAATTACAAGAAGAAGATTTTATTCAATTAGTTCAAAACGACAGTATTCCTACTGTTTATTTAAACACATTCACAAGTCTACAACACGCGTTAGTATTAGCACAATTAGCATCATCTAAACAACAAGCTCGTACATTAATTAAAGCACATGCAATAACAATTAATGGTAAAAAACAAATTGAAACAAGATATATATTCAATAACTCTGATAAATTATATGGACATTATACTTTATTAAGAAAAGGAAAAAAATATTATTCACTTATTTATTGGACATAAATTTTCATTTAAAAATTAATATGAAATATATTTTCAATAATATTATTAAAAATTTATTAAAAACAATTTTTTTTAACTGTCAAATTTTTTTTACATAAGTCTGCAATATAACAGATATGACATTGTGGGTTTTTAGCAACACAAACATATCTGCCATGCATAACCATCCAATAATGACATTTATTTTTGAATTCTACAGGAACTAAAATTAATAGTTTATTTTCAACTGTTTTTACAGAATTACCCAATGCAAAATGAGTTCTATTACATAATCGAAAAACATGTGTATCTACTGCAATAGTAGACCAACCAAAAATTGTGTTCAATATAATATTAGCAGTTTTACGTCCAACTCCAGGAAAATTTTCCAATGCATCTCGATTTTCTGGAATTGTACTATTATATTTATTAACTAATAACTGACATGTTTTTATGATATTTTCTGATTTTTTATTATAAAGACCAACCGATTTAATACATTTTTTTAATTTATCTTGTCCTAGATGTAACATTAATTGTGGCGAAGAAGCAAGAGAAAATAAAACATTAGTTACTTTATTAACTTGTCTATCGGTGGATTGAGCAGAAAGAATAACTGCAATTAACAATTCAAAAGCCGAGTGATAAATCAATTCAGTAGTAGGGTTTGGATTATTAATATAAAATCTATATAATATTTGATAACGTTTAATATAATTCAATTAGTTCAAATAATAAATTGATATTAATTAGGAAGAATCATATATTCTGGTTGAATCCATTCATCAAATTCATGTTCATGAACATAACCGGATTTTAATGCAGCATCTTTCAGTGTTAAATTTTCTTTATAAGCTTTTTGAGCAATTTCTGCAGCTTTATCATAACCAATCTTAGGTGTTAGTATAGTAACTAACATCAAAGATTTATTTAATAAATGTTTTATTCGTTCATAATTAGGTTCTATACCCACAACACAATAACGATGAAAACTCTTAATACCATCGCATAATAATCGAACTGATTGAAGAAAATTATAAATAATAAGAGGTCGATGTACATTTAACTCAAAATTACCTGATGCACCTCCAAAATTTATTGATACATCATTACCAATTACTTGAGAACATAACATATTCATCGACTCACATTGAGTTGGATTAACTTTTCCGGGCATAATGGAACTACCAGGTTCATTTTTTGGAATAATTAATTCTCCAATACCACAACGCGGGCCAGAAGATAACCATCTTATATCGTTAGAAATTTTTATCATTGATATAGCTAAAGTTTTTAGCGTACCATGAGAATGCACCAAAGCATCACATGTTGCTAAAGACTCAAACTTATTAGGCGATGTAACAAACGGATGACCTGTTAATACTGCTAAAGCATCTGATGCACAATTTGCGTATCTAGGATGAGAATTAAGTCCGGTGCCTACTGCAGTACCACCCAAAGATAATTCATAAAGATGTACAAGACCACGTTCTATACGAATTAAATTATGATCTAACATTGAAACCCAACCAGATATTTCTTGACCAAGAGTTAACGGCACTGCATCTTGTAAATGAGTTCGTCCAATTTTAATAACATGATCAAATGCAGTAGATTTTATAATTAAAGTTTTTTTCAACATTAAAATTTGTGGTATCAAACGTTCTTTTATTGCTATCACTGCTGAAATATGCATAGCACTAGAAAAAACATCATTAGAACTTTGGCTCTTATTAACATGATCATTAGGATGAATAATTTTATTATTATCTTTATTTTTATCTTTATCATTAATTAATTTATTTGCACGATGAGCAATTACCTCATTTAAATTCATATTCGTTTGAGTTCCAGAACCTGATTGCCATACAGATAATGGAAATTCTTGTATATGTTCACCATTTAAAATTTCATTTATTGCTAAAATAATTGTTTCAGAACAATGTTTATCAATTAATCCTAAATCATAGTTAACTTGTGCTGCGACGAGTTTAATTTGTGCAATACTTTGAATAAATTCAAAAGGTAATATTTCATGCGAAATATTAAAATACTTTAATGCTCTTTGTGTTTGTGCACCCCATAAATGTTCGTTAGGAACTTCAATATACCCCATTGAATCTTTTTCTATACGCTTAACCGACATACATTTACACTCGAAATTATTATTTTTAATAATTGTATACTATTGAATAATATATTAATATATGTATTTCCATAATATTATAAAATTCATGAATATTCATTTTAACATTAAAAAATTTAGACAAGTAATCAATATTTATAAAAAACACAACTAATAATTAACACCTTGAAACATATAACCATAACGATAATATATTGTATAGATCAAAAAACATTGAATACATTAGTTAGTGTAACAGATATAATCTTTTTTGTCTTATCTAATAAATAGAATAAATATTCATTTGAATATAAGTGATAATTCAAAGTAACATTAAACAACATATTTAAACGAGAAATAAATTTAAAAAAAATAAAAGTAATCAATACAATCACCGATAAAAATATAATTTTAAATTTAATTTTTTAAATTTATTAAAATTATCAAAATTTTGATATTACTACGTGATAATGAAATAAAGTTTTTAATTATTTTCGTAGTAGTAAATTAATAACACAATGAACAAAAAAAATGAAAATAAAAATTAACTATTTAATTGTTTTAACCATAAGTATCACATTAAATTTTTTTAATAAAACATATGCTCAACAAATTTATTTTAAAGATACATACTACTTGCCTAAAAAAAATAACACGCATATTCAATACTTTATTAACCAAAAAAATGAAAAACGTTTAGCTTTGAATACATCCACAACATTAAATAAAATATTTTATAATAAATTAAATATAAATAAAAATAGTCAATACTATTATCCGTCAACTAAAATACAAATGAGTAGTGATTTTTTTAACATTTTAAGCAAAATGCATAAAGATCAAAATACTCTATTTTTTATTCAAACAGGAATAAATCATGTTGAAAAAAATAATATTATGAATTTCGGAATAGGACAAAGAATAATTTATAATAACAAATGGATTACAGGTTATAATACTTTTTACGACGCTTATCTTACTGGTAAAAATTATCGTCGTTTGGGTGTTGGTGTTGAATTATTTTGTAATTATCTGCATTTAAGAATTAATAAATATTATGGATTAACACAACAATTATGGTTATATTGTAAAAAAGAACATAAAGAACATGTCCTGAATGGTTATGATATTAATATTCACAGTTGGTTGCCATTTTTTCCATCACTGTTAAGTAAAATACAATTTAAACAGTATTTTTATGATAAAACATTGAAAAAACTCGATATAATAAAAAAAAACAAAAGTTTATTGAAATGGATTATTGGAATAGAATATAGTCCTATATCAATAATTACTTTTAGTATCAACGAAATCTTCAGCAATAATAATAATTGTCGAGAAAAAAAGGTTTGTGTATCAGTTAATTACCAATTAGGAATACCATTCACACAGCAAGCCAAAAAATCAAAAATAATGAGAGAAAAAATTAATCATAACGATTTATACAATTTTGTTATAAGAGATAACAATATAACATTAACTAATTTTTATAAGATAAAAAATGGTGTATCGTGTGATAGTAATGATGTCTTTCACAATCATTTCAAACAAAATATAATAATTAACATACCTGAAGAATGTGTAACAAACATGGATAATTGTCAACAAGGTTCTTCGTTAGAAAAATCAAACATAAAATTAACAAACAAACACTTTACAACTAGTTCTTCTACATACGATAAACAAAACAATGATAATGATGATAATAACGCAAAGTATAACATTGATCAGAACCAACCTGCACATCGCAGCAATAGTGATGATGATGTAAAAATAAATACAACAACAACATCTAATGAATTAAAACAAAATAAACAGAATAAAGCATTAGTCTCTTGTACAGACAATAACAAAAATGGAAATATACCTCCACCACCACCTTTGCCTACAATTTCTGCAGCACCATCAATAAAAAATGAGGGTAATTTTTTGCCTTCTAGTTCTAAAACTTATCTTAAAAAAAGAGATATAACTCAACATCATAACAAACAACAAATAGAAAATAATTTAAATTATCACCTTCAAATAATCAAAAATATTACTGAACATAAAAAAAACAAATTCTTAAGCTTAGGAAGTGAAGAACATCTATTAAAATTACAAAACTTACACGAAAAACATAAAAAAAATAAATTCTTAAATAAAGAAGGAAATATTTTATCAAAAATTATGAATAGAAAATCTTTATTAGGATTTTCTGATTCAGAAGATTATGAAGAAGATACTGAAAATGACTGTTTTGAGGACGATTAATTTGCATTTATGACAAAAAATTAAAAGCTATTATATTCATTTATTTTATTAAAACAATAAAAAATAGCCACAGCACAGTAATAACAACTAAACAACGTCTTGCGTAGCTCTTTAAAAAGCACATCTTGGTCTTGTTATGTCTTGAAAACAAAATTTTTGCTTTACTTGTGTTTTTTGTTTGTTTTACAAATATAATTTTTATTCTTTCATTTTTTAATATGTGCAGAATAATTTTGCGTTACTCCTGACCAAGTAAAAGGTTTTTCAGTAGCAATACCAAAAATATTCAGTGCTCTATCTACTGTATAATTCACAATATCATCAATAGATCTTGGATGAATATAAAAGGCTGGTACAGGAGGCATAATGATAGCGCCTATTTCTGCAAGTTTCACCATTGTGCGCAGATGTCCAAGATGTAAAGGTGTTTCTCTGATCATTAAAACAAGTTTACGTCTTTCTTTTAAAGTTACATCAGCCACTCTACTCATCAGCGATGATGTAACCCCTGTATTAATTTCAGACATAGTACGAATAGAACATGGAGCAATTAACATACCCATATTAGAGTAAGATCCGCTAGCTATTGCTGCTCCGATATCTTGTGTAGCATAAATTACATCAGCTTGTTCATATAATAAGCTCTTGTTCATACCAAGTTCTTGTTTGATTGTTACTGAAGCTGTTCTACTGATAATAAGATGAGATTCAATGTTATATTTACGTAAAGACATTAATAAACGCATGCCATAAATTGCCCCAGAAGCTCCCGATATTCCTACAATTACACGTAATCGCCGTAACATATAACATTAATACCATTTCATATAAATGAATATAATAAAAACAAAATTACAAACTGATACTACTAATTATGTAATTTACCACAAAAAATACCAATATAACAAATGTACTTATCATTATAAATTTGTCTTTTTTCTTTAAAATTTAATTGATCATAATAATTAATATATATCGTTAATACAATTATTTTGTATTTATATAATACAAATTATATTCTATACCATCGTAAATAAATAAAAACTTAAACAATTAAAATACCAAAAGTTAAATAACCAATCTGAATATCATTTTTATTATATAAGCATATTATAATATTTAAATAACATTTTGTTTTTTAAAAAAAAGCATAACCTTATTAAGATCTTCTATAGAATCTACGCTAATATTCAATAAATTATTAAAAATTTTGACATAAATTTTTTCTCCATACCAAAGAACTCTTAATTGTTCAAGATTTTCAAGCATTTCTAATGGACTGGGTGACCATTTTACATAACGATGAATAAATTCAACTCGATAAGAATATATGCCCACATGACGTAATAATTTAGTATTATTTTTTTTATTAGTACTACAAAGAAAATCATATTTAGAAATATATGGAATAACAGCACGAGAAAAATAAAGAGCGTAATTATTAATATCTAATACCAATTTCACTACATTAGCATTATTCGCTTCAACTGTTGAATTAATTGGTACTGCTGCTGTCACCATGTTAATTTTATTATTTTCATATAGACTATTTGCTAACCGGTTAATCACTTTCGGTGGAATTAAAGGTTCATCGCCTTGCACATTAACGATTATTTGCGAATTACTAAACCCATAATAAGTAATAACTTCTTCTAAACGTTCAGTACCAGATTTATGATTATTTTTAGTTAAACATACTTCTCCTTTTGATTGTGACAATTCGATAACTTTAACTACATCTAAATGATCAGTAGCAACAATAACTCGATCCGCACCAGAAGCTATTGCATGTTCTACGACATGAATAACCATAGGTTTACCATTAATGTTTATTAATGGTTTATTTAATAATCTTTTAGAAGACAATCGCGCAGGAATGATAACAATAAATTTCATTAATCCAACTAATTTTCATAAAACAACAATCTTACGGGCTTCTTGTTCTAAAAGAACTGGTATACCATTAAGCACAGGAAATCCTAATAAATCAGATTTACAAATCAACTCCTGTTTTCCTTCATTAAAAAACAATTTACCATTACATACCGGACAAACGATTACTGACAACAAATGATAATCCATATATTTTCAAAACGTATTTTAAAATATTTGACGTATAATATAAACTATTTTTTCTTTATAATCAAAAACAATCATTGTATATATCAACAATGTAATACTGCAATTAAATATACACCCACTAATCCTAATCATATAAATAAAAATGATTAATAAATTGAATTATTTTTGTATTGCAAAATCAATATTAAACTTAATATTAATCATTATAATTATATACTAAATTATATAAAAATTATTATATTTTATAATCTGTAATAATATTGATTTATACTATTTTCTATGGAAAATAACAGCTTTTCTGTAGATAATCGAGATATATCTACATCTACTCGTAAATACCACCAATTAATATGAGCAAACTTACGGCACTTAACTGCATCTTTTTCAGTCATTAACAACATTTCATTATTCATAGTAAGTACAGCAAGAGTCTCTTCATGATAGATCGCATGATCTGTAAAAACAATTTCTTTTATAGGAAATATCCCACTTGAGCGCAAAGTAGCAAAAAATTGATCTGGATGACCAATACCCGCCATGGCCACTACATTGTGTAGAATATTTAATTTATGACATTTGCCATTCAATACATTAACAACCATACTGGGAACTAATTTCATGGGTATTTCACCAACCTTAGTCTGTTCTCCATTCACAATGATTTCATGTACTGAGCTTAATCTAGTTATCCGTTCTCTCATGGGCCCTGCAGGTAGCCACCAACCATTTCCAAAACGACGCTGAGCAACAACTACCCATTCAATATCTCTTTCTAGAGCATAATGTTGCAATCCATCATCACTAATAATAACGTTCAATTTATATTTATATAATAACGCAGCTACCGCTTCTGCTCTTCTAGGTGAGACGGCTATTGGAACACCAGTACGCTCCCAAATTAATAATGGTTCGTCACCGCATTCATCAGTATTACTAAATTCATTTAATATAATAGGATATCGTTTAGAATAACCACCATAACCTCTAGAAACGACTCCAACCAACCAACCTCGATGTTGTAACTGTTCAACTAACCATAATACCATTGGTGTTTTACCATTACCGCCCACTGTCAGGTTGCCAATCACAACTATCGTTAACGGAAATTTGTATGATTTCAAACAACCACAACGATAACCAAACTTAATTAAAGTACTTATTAGACCATATAATAAAGAAAAAGGCAACAAAAACAAATGATATAAAGAAGTACTATACCAAATACGAGATAACATTAATTAAATTGCAATCTATGTAACTGAGCATAAATTCCTCGACTATCAATTAGATATGCATGAGTACCACGTTCAACAATACAACCGTTTTCTATTACTAATATTTCATCAGCTTTTTCTATGGTAGAAAAACGATGAGCAATAATTAATAACGTTTTATTATTTTTTAACTTACTAAAAACCTTTTGAATCGCTCTCTCTGCTTCAGGATCTAAAGCAGAAGTAGCCTCATCAAGAACAAAAATAGGACAATCCCTCAATAATGCTCGAGCGATTGCAATTCGTTGACGTTGACCTCCAGATAAAAGAATTCCATTCTCGCCTATTATTGTATCTAATCCATGTTCCATCTGTCCAATAAAATCCATAATACCAGCCATATATGCCACATTTTCTATTTTTATTCTATCAACATAACAATTTTTATAAGCATAAGCAATATTATTAGCAATAGTATCGTTAAATAAATGAACATTTTGTGAGACAAAGGCTATTTGATTGCGCAACGAAGACAACTTATATTCATTAATATTAATATTATCAAGTAAAATTTCTCCTTGATGTACATTATAAAAACGAGTCAATAAATTAGCAATTGTAGATTTTCCTGAACCAGATTTACCCACCAAAGCTACAGTATGGCCGGTTGAAACTGTAAAATTAATATTATATAATGATGGGGTATGTTTGTTGGGATAATAAAAGGTAACATTTTTAAAAGTAAGATTTCCGCGTACTCTGTTAATTTTAATCATTCCATTATCTTTTTCAGTTGCCATATCAAGAATAGAGAACAAAGTTTGACACGCAGACATACCTCGTTGAAATTGAGCATTAACATTTGTCAAAGATTTTAATGGCTTCATTAAAACTATCATTGATGAAAAAATAACAGTAATACTACCTGCAGTTAAAATTTCCATAACTTTAGGAATACTTGCGACATATAATACAAAAGCTAGTGCTAAAGAAGCAATAAGTTGAACTATAGGGTCAAAAATTGACGAAACAGCTACCATTTTCATATTTTGTTGCCTTATTTGATTACTAATATAACTAAAATGTTTATTTTCCGTCTGTTGACCGCCAAAAATTAATACTTCTTTATGTCCTTTTAACATTTGTTCAGCACTGCTGGTCAATTGCCCCATTGCATTTTGCATCTTGTTACTTATTCGTCTAAACTTGTTAGAAACTAATTTTATAATGAAAGATACAATTGGTGCAATAACAACTATTATTAAAGATAATTGCCAACTGTAATAAAACATCATTATGCTTAACCCAATTATTGAAGCGCTTTCACGTACAATAATTATTAAAGCATTAGAAGAAGAAGAAGCTACTTGTTCAGAATCATAAGTTATACGGGATAACAACGTTCCAATAGATTGTTTACAAAAAAATGATACAGGCATTCCCATGATATGATTAAATAAACGACGGCGTATTTCCATTACCACTTTTCCAGAAACCCATGAAATACAGTAATTAGAAACAAAACCACTAACGCCACGTAATCCCATTAAACTTACTACTGCTAACGGCATCCAAACAAAAATATTTTTATTTGCTTTACCAAAACCATCATCAAGTAATGGTTTAAGTAATGATAACATAAAAGTATCACTTGCAGCATTTAATATAAGAGTAATTGCTGCAATAAATAAACCTATCCTAAAAGGAAATATAATTGGCCAAAGACGATGAAAGGTTTGCCAAGTAGAAAAATAATTTTTATTTTTTAACATTATATTTTATAAATATCAAATAATTACTTAAATCATCTTTAAATATAATTAATAATGAAAAATTTTGATAAATCATTACCATAATTCAAAATATTACATATTGTATAAACATAAGACCTTATGTCATTCTAAATAACATTAATAATAAACTAACAAAACAACAACATTTTATAATTTATTTTATAATTTAATATAACATGTAAGTACAAAATTAAACACACACCATTAATATATACCAATTTGTTATAGTTATAGTATTATATAAATATGTTAAACATTTTAAAAATGTATTCATTAAAATTCTAATATTTAATAAACAATTAATATTGTTTATGTTGTGTTGTCAAGCATCATTATAAATATGATAATTTATTTTTTAATAACATTTATTTAAAAATTAATAACATTCCTGTTATAAGTTCTCAACAAAAATTATCCTAACTATTTTGTAATTAATATTACTAAAAATTTTTCAACGTATTGCTCTTACAATTATTCATTTTTAGTTGCCGCCTTAAATGCTTCTGTCATAACATTGGAAAAACGAGTATTTTCTTGTTGATCATTAACACAAGAAGAATGACTAGCATTAATTATTCCGTTATTTTCTTGATTAAAGCATACGGATAAATTGATAATACGATTTTTACGATCAATTCCAATAATTCTAGCTTTAACAACATCACCGATATTAAATACAATTTTCATATTCTTGTAATCATGTGAAATTTCAGAACATCGTAAATAACCTTCAACATTATCTCCTAGTGCAATTTTAATTCCTTTGGTATCTATTGATATAATTTTGCCTGCTACAATCTTACCTTTTTGATTTAATAATAAAAAATTATTTAATGGATCATCCAATAATTGTTTAATACCTAAAGAAATACGTTCACGCTCTGCATCAACCTGAAGAACCATAGCTGTTATTTCATCACCTTTCTTATACTTACACATTTCTTCTTCACTAATATTGTTCCAAGAAATATCAGACATATGTACAAGACCATCAATACCTCCGTTAAGACCAATAAATATACCAAAATCAGTAACAGATTTTATCTTACCTATAACATGATCTCCTTTATTATAAGTTTCAGCAAAATTCTGCCACGGATTCAATTTACACTGTTTTAATCCTAAAGAAATACGACGACGTTCTTCGTCTATATCCAAAACCATAACTTCAATACAATCACCTACACTAACAATTTTTGATGGATGTATATTTTTATTTGTCCAATCCATTTCGGAAATATGCACCAACCCTTCAACACCTCCTTCAACTTCAATAAAACAACCATAATCTGTTAAATTAGTGACTTTACCTATTAATCGCGTCCCTTCTTGATAACGTTTTTTTATAGTAATCCATGGATCTTCACCTAATTGTTTTAATCCCAAAGAAACCCGAATACGCTCGCGATCAAATTTTAATACTTTAACAACAACCTCATCACCAAGATTAACAATTTCACTAGGATGTTTTACACGTCTCCATGCCATATCAGTAATATGCAACAGACCATCCACACCTCCAAGATCTATAAAGGCTCCATAATCTGTTAAATTTTTTACAATACCTTTAATTTCCATATTTTCTTGTAATTTATTTAAAAGACAATCACGCTCAGCACTATTTTCTGATTCAATAACAGCTCGACGAGAGACTACAACATTATTACGTTTTTGATCCAATTTAATAACTTTAAATTCACATGCTTTACCTTCCAAACATAAAGAATCATGCATTGGACGAATATCTACTAAAGAACCAGGTAAAAATGCACGAATTCCATTTAATTCAACGGTAAATCCACCCTTGACTTTACCGTTAATCATGCCAACAACGGTCGTTGCTTCTTCATAAGCTTTTTCTAACATAATCCATGTTTCATAACGTTTTGCCTTTTCACGAGATAATAATGTTTCACCAAAACCATCTTCTACTGCATCTAATATAACATCAACCTGATCACCTACTTTTACTTCTAATTTGCCTTGAGAATCATAAAATTGTTCAATAGGAATGGCAGATTCAGACTTTAAACCAGCGTCGACTAAAACAATATTTTTGGTAATATTTATTACTACACCACGAACAATAGAGCCTGGGTAAGTTTTAATCTGTTTTAAAGATTCTTCAAAAAGTTGAGCAAATGATTCTGTCATGTTCATTATCTTCAAAATTTAAAATTACTACCTATTATAAACATCCATGATGTTGATAGGTTTGGTTTATGATATATTACTAGCTGTAATCCTTTAACTAGACTTATGCAACATTCATACAAAATATAAATTATAAAAATTGCGCAATATGTGTTAATATCCTATTTGTTAATTCATATACCGAAAGATTAGTAGAATCAATTCTTAATGCATCTACTGCTGGAACTAAAGGTGATATTAATCGATTACAGTCACGATCATCACGTTTTTTAATCCTCGTTATAAGTTTATTCAAGTTAACATCAAAGCCCATTTTCTGCAACTGTAAAATACGACGTTTTTTTCTTTCTTCAAAAGAAGCATCAAGAAAAAACTTAATAATAGCATTAGGAAATACCACAGTACCCATATCTCTACCGTCTGCAATTAAACCAGGTAATTTCTTAAATGAACGTTGCCGATATAACAAAACTTCTCGTACTTTAGGTAAAACAGCAATATCAGAAGCCAATTCTCCTATTGCTTCATTACGAATATCTTGTTTATTTTTTTCTCCTTTAATTAAAATATTTAATTTATTTGCATTAATCATAAAATCAATATCAAAATTAGCAGCAAGCGCTGCTAACTTTTGCTCATGCTTTAACGAAATGCGGTGATTTATCGCAGATAACACTAAAGCTCGGTATACAGCTCCTGAATCTAAAATATGCCAATTTAATTTTTTTGCTATTGCTCTACACAACACTCCTTTTCCCACACCACTAGGACCATCAACAGTAATTACTGGTATTTTCATAATCATACAATCCTACGAATATTAGGATGTTATTAACATCATATCAAAACAATTATAATTTATTTACTATAAAATTAACACACAAAAATTAACAATGCATTACAATTTAAGAAATTAACTTTGAATATTCTTCAAAAAAACAAGGAAACGTTTTATTTACACATTCTGGTTCAATAATTGTAACCCCACTTTCAGATAAAGCTAATAAAGCAAAACACATTGCCATACGATGATCATTATAAGTATTAATTTCTGCGTAAGTAATTTTAGAAGGCGGAGTTAATGATAAATAATCACTTCCTTCAAAAACAATCGCACCAACTTTACGTAATTCATTAGCCATTGCTTTTAATCTATCAGTCTCTTTAATTCTCCAATTATAAATATTTCGTAACGTCGTAGTGCCTGTTTTAGTAAATAATGCAGTAACAGCGACAGTCATAGCTATATCTGGAGTACTATTCATGTCTATATCAACTGAATTAAGAGTACCACGTATACACTCAATATAATTACTACCCCAATTAATAATAGCACCCATTCTTTGTAAAATATTTGCAAAATGTATATCACCTTGAATACTATTTTTATTTATTCCGATAACCTTTACAGGACCGCCGCAAATAGCTGCAGCAGCTAAAAAATATGAAGCACTAGAAGCATCTCCTTCTATTTCATATTTCCCTGGAGATCTATAATATCTTTTACCTCTAACATAAAAATATCGATAATCTTTATGATTAATTTCAACACCAAATTGTTGCATAATAGATATAGTAGTATTTATATATGGCTTTGATACTAAAATCCCTTTAACGTCAATATAACTATCATTATCAGCTAATGGTGCCATCATTAATATTGCAGAAAGGAATTGACTGGAAATGCTTCCATTAATAATAATAGAACCACCTGTATATCCACCAAATACTTGTATAGGAGGGTAATTCTTACGTTGTAAATATTCTATTTTACTGCCTCCTTGTCGTAAAGCATTCACTAAATGCCCAATCGGGCGTTCTTGCATACGTGGTTCCCCTGTCAAAATAATTTTATTATTTTGTAAACACAATGCAGCTGTTAAAAACCGCATGGACGTTCCTGAATTGCCTAAAAATAATAAATTATCTCTTAACGTCTTGTGTAATGCACCACCAATACCTTGTATTTCACAAGTTTTGCAATCAGATGAAAGATAGTAAGTAATTCCTAGCTTTTGTAAAGCATTTAACATATAGCGTACATCATCACTATCTAACAAATTTGTTAATTTGGTAATTCCTTGAGCTTGTGCTGCTAATAATAATGCTCTATTGCTAATACTTTTTGAACCAGGTAAATTAATAGTTCCATTGACCTTTTTAACGGGTTTTAATTTTATAGATCTTTTCATACAAAATGCTATCTTATCAACTATTATTTAATTATATTAAAATCACACAAAAACATAATCAATTTTACTTAAATATTTACATTACATATTATAAAAGTTTTTAAACAAAATAAAAATATTGAATATACTTTAACCGTACTTAACTGCAAACCAATTCATAAATTCTACTAGTTTTTTTACACCCTGTAATGTCATAGCGTTATATAATGATGCTCGCATGCCACCAACTAACTTATGTCCTTGTAAAGCGTACAACCCTTCATTTAAAGATTTCTCTAAAAATAATTTTTCCAATTGATTATCAACTAATCTAAAAGTTATATTAGTAAGAGAACGATTTATTGGAAATATATCGTTATGATAAAAATCATTTTTGTCTATAGTAGTATACAACAAATCTGACTTAATTTTATTAAGCTCATTCATTACAGTTAATCCTCCCTGTTCTTTGAGCCATTTAAATACTAATCCTGCAACGTACCAAGAAAAAGTAGGCGGAGTATTTAGCATAGATTTATTAATTGATAATAATTGATAATTTAAAATTGATGGTAAATCTATACGTGCATGACCTAATAAATCTTCACGTACAATAACTATCGTTAATCCAGACGGTCCTATATTTTTTTGTGCTGCAGCATAAATTAAACCAAATTTATTTACATTCAATGGACGGGATAATAGAGTAGATGAAAAATCACCTACTACTACTGCATTATTAAACTCGGGAATCTCGTCAATAGCTAAACCATCAATAGTTTCATTAGGACAGTAATGGATATAAGCACTGTTATCAGATAACGGCCAATTACATATTGGCTGTATTTTACGTAAACCATCAATCTGAATACTGACATCAAATATTCTAGGTTTACAATATTTTTTTGCTTCATTAGCAGCACTATATGACCAATAACCACTATTTGCATAATCAGCATTAATATTTGATCCAAGAATATTCATTGGCACAGCAGCAAACTGAGCGCGAGCTCCTCCTTGACAAAACAATACTTTATAATTATTTGGTATATTTAAAATTGTACGCAAATCATGTTCTGCACTACAAGCTACCTGAACAAATTCTTTACTACGATGACTAACCTCCATGATGGATGCACCAACATCATGCCAATTAAATAATTCTTCTTTTATTTGTTGTAACACTTCAAGTGGTAGCATTGATGGGCCAGCGCTAAAATTAAATTTTCTTTGCTTCATATAAGATAATAATTTTCGATTATGTAATCTAATACTATAGTATATTATAAAAAATACCAGTACATTAATAATTATTTATATTTCTATAATATATCTAATAAAAGATTTGATTGTGCAAAACTAACACCATATTTACTAAATATTTTATTTTAATCAAATACTAATAATAAGATATACCATGGTGTAACAACTGCTACAATTTTTTTAGTTTATTACAGACGCCAATATACTTCAAACCATTCATATATTTTTGCAATATCAATGGTATCTCAACACATCCAGTTGATAATTGATAATTTTCCAATATCGCTATTAATGTACGTCCCACAGCTAATCCTGAACCATTTAAAGTATGCAATAATCTTATCTGATTATTTCTTTTATTACGATAACGCGCTTGTATCCTTCTAGCTTGAAAATCCCTGATATTTGAGCAAGAAGAAACTTCACGATACATATTTTGTGCAGGTAACCAAACCTCTAAATCATACGTTTTACATGCCGTGAAACTTATATCACCACTACATAACAACATTTTTCTATATGGTAAATCGAGTAATTGTAAAATTTTTTCTGCATGGTTAGTTAATTCTTCTAATGCTTGCATCGATGCTTCCGGCATCACGACTTGTACCATTTCTACTTTATCAAATTGATGCATACGTACTAAACCACGACGATCTCGTCCATAACTACCCACTTCAGCACGAAAACATGGTGTATGAGCTATCATTTTCACAGGTAAATCTTTTTCATCAAGAATCTTATTACTCAATAAATTAACTAACGGAACTTCAGCAGTTGGTATAAGTGTATAGAAATCGGTATGATGTTGTAATGGTTGAACATGAAATAAATCTTCAGAAAATTTTGGTAATTGTCCAGTACCATATAATGAACGTTGATTCACTAAATATGGTACATAATATTCTTGATATCCATGTTGTTTAATATGCACATCTAGCATAAATTGAATTAAAGCTCGATGTAAATAAGCAATTTGCCCATACATAACTACAAAACGTGATCCTGTTAATTTTACGGCAGTGGAAAAATCTAATCCACCAATTATTTTTCCTAATTCTACATGATCACGTATTGTAAAATCATAATTACGTAAATTACCCCATCTAAAAATTTCTAAATTATCTTTTTCAGTACATCCATCAGGAACATGTGCATCTAAAATATTAGGTAAAGATAACGCATAATTCATAATTTCATGTTGCAATATATTATTATCCTTTTCGATATTATTTAAACGTTGATTTAAGATATCAACTTTTTGACATAAAAAATCGTAATTTTGTTTACGTATTTTCATGTTACCTATTGTTTTAGAAAGAACATTACGTTGAGCTCTTAAATTTTCTATTTCTATTTGCAAAGACTTACGTTGTTTTTCCTGATTACGTAACTTTTCTACATCCAACACAAATTTTCTACGAGCCAATTTTTTGGCTATCAAATCAATATTATTTCGTAATAATTTAGGGTCAAGCATAATATATTCTATAATTAGAAGTGAAATAAAAGTTTAAAAGATCTATTGAAATAATAAATTGAAAAATATTAATAATTACTGATAGTATTTAATATAAAACAATTTATATAAATAATATAAAATGTAAACGTATTGTATATTTTGTATAATACGTAAACTAAATTTACAGAAATTATATACCTATCATTATTTAATAACATATTTCATTTTTGTAAAATACAAAATATCTTTTTTTACATATAGTAAAGCATATTAAATATATTTAAATACAAAGATAACTTATTCATTATTAACAGTACATTCTTCGTTACATATAATATTCAAAATTATTTATAAATTTTTATATGTTTATAAGTATAATCAACGTTGATCGTCTATTGTTGTACCTTTAGGAATATGAAAGTAAAATTCATCATCATTCATTAATATTTTTTTAAAATCACTCAATTGACATTCAACAATCTGACCACCCTGTTCAAATAATGAAAAATTTTTAATAATCCCATCAGTCGTCACCGTAATGGAGAAATGTTTTAAATTTGCATTATGTACTTTAGGTAATAAAGAAAAATAATCATTATTTTGTTGTACATTATATTTATTACAATTTTTAATTTCATCTTTTGCAAGCAAAATTAAAGGTGAATCTATCATAATATTTTTAACACAATAAATTATTACTTGGTTAATTGTAGGATTAAACAACCACAATAATTTGCCATTAGAAACTAAAAAAAATTCATTTGGATAAACAAAACGAAAACGAAAAAAATTAGGATATTTTATCCACAATTCTCCTTCATTTGTTTGTATGATAATACCATTAATGTCAATTACTTGTTGAATAAATTTTGCAGAAAAACTATTTATTTGTTTTAATCGGTTTTGTAATATATAATTCGGGTTACTTAGTACAGGATAAGTGATGACCAGAACCAAAAAAAACATGCACATTAACAGATTATTCATTTAATCATTTATATTTCTAATGTTATTAAAATAACAGTATTATAAAATAGTATATACAAAATTTTAATAGATATTAAAATATGTTTGCATTGTTATGTTGCATGATATAACATTGCTATTTATAGTAAATATTATTATTAATATGCAAATTATTAAATAAAACAATATTAGAACGGTACATATTACTTATATGTCTTTTTTATTTATTTAGCATATTAATAATACTATCGGTGTGCTTTGTTTAATTAGTATTTTTCCAAGTATTAACTATTGTTTCTATTTCTTTTTCTTGTACAAACGCACCATGAACGCGTATCGGGACAGAAGAATATGCTGGCAAATATAACATATCACCCCTACCTAATAACATCTCCGCGCCATTTTGGTCAAGAATAGTACGAGAATCAATTTTACTTGATACAGAAAAAGCAACGCGAGTCGGTATGTTAGCTTTAATTAATCCAGTAATCACATTAACTGATGGTCGTTGAGTTGCTAATATTAAATGAATGCCTGCAGCTCTCGATTTTTGTGATAATCTAATGATTAATTCTTCTATTTTTTTTCCGGATGCCATTATCAAATCAGAAAATTCATCAATAATTATTATAATATATGGCAATATATCTAAAAATTTTTTAGAAGATTGTAAATAACTGTTATTACTGTTGTATAAGGGATTATCAATAGGATGATTACGATGATTAGCTTGAGAAATTCGTTCGTTATAATTAATCAAATTACGAACACCTAGAATTGACATTAATTGATATCTATATTCCATTTCTTTGATACACCAATTTAAAACATGATCAACATCTTTCATATCGGTCACAACTTCCATTAAAAGATGAGGTATACCCGAATAAACAGATAATTCCAACATTTTTGGATCAATTAAAATAAAACGTACTTCTTCAGGAGTCGCTTTATACAGAATACTTAAAATCATAACATTAACTCCCACTGACTTACCAGAACCAGTAGTACCAGCAATTAATATATGGATTAAATTTTTAAGATCATTAATAACCGGTTGACCAACAATATCTTTACCAAAAATTAATGTTAATGGAGAATTAGCATAACGAAATTTGTCACAATTTAATAATTCTTGAAAAGAAACTATTTGACGTTTATTATTAGGTATTTCTAATCCAATATAAGGTTTTCCTGGAATAACTTCAATTACTTTTACCACGCTTACTGATAAGGAACGAGCTAAATCACGAGAAATATTAATAATGCGTGCAATTTTTACTCCAGCAGCTAAATCTAATTCAAATCTAGTAATGACTGGACCCGATAAAATATTTATAACACTTGCTGTAATATGATAATCAGCTAATTTTATTTCTATTAATCGTGCAATCTTATCTAAATAGGATTCATGAACATCCTTTGTTAATACACCTGAAGTTATTTGATTTATTTTATTATTTAAAATAGGAAGAATAGGTACAGGAACATCACAAATTAACTGACGTTTATCATTATTTTTATATTTTTCCATATTTAATCTAAACGCTTTGTGATTAGTATGACATATTTTTTTATTAATATTTAATATATTATTATATGATTTATGTTTATGGAGAAAAATTAAAGAACAAATTGCATCACTATCATTACTATTGTATGATAAATATATTTTATAAGAAAATTTGTTTATTTTGTAAGAAACATCACGACATAAAAAAAACATCTTGTTTTTTAAGAAATTGCAATAAACAATACTTGCTAATATTTTTTTCAAAGAAAAACTCGAATTAGTAATTATACGTATTGTATTAAGATGCAAATCTTTATAAAAAACCACAAAGTCCAATTTATGAATGTTTGAAACAATAACATTATTATCTAAAATTTGAACGTAACTTAAATCTATAATAGCATTATTATTTGGAATATTACTTGATTTGAATTGTGCAAAATTCTTATTTTTAAAACAAAAAAAAGAAAATACTTCAGACTTAACCTTATTGCGTTTAAACAATATTATAATTAATTGTTGGTTTATTACATGTGAATAAAGATAATAACTGGTGGTATTTTTACTATAAAATTTTTCATATTTATTAAATACGTTATTAGTCAATAAATAAAATATTTTACATATAGCATTCCAAAATAAAAAATTAGTACATAACATCATTCCAATAATTAAAATAAAAAGCATAAAGCAAATAGTATGTTGACTACCACATTGCAATAAAATAATTCTACTTACAATATCACCGATAGCACCTCCTGATCCAAAATAATTAAAATCATGTATGGTTATTGTCATCAAACCACATAAAGATAACAATACAGCTAAAGCACCAATAATTCTAAAAGATAAAACAAAAAAATCTATACTATTACTTTTAAAAAATATTTTCCAGAAAAAAAAAATATGCAACATGGAATAAAATATGCTATTGCACCAAAAACAAAAAATAATAAATCAGCGCAAAACGCTCCCAAAATACCTGCTTTATTATGCACAAAAACAGGATATGTTGCTTGGAACCAACTAGGATCAAAAGGATAATAACTAAATAATGAAACTAATAAATATAATGATCCTAAAAACATAATTAATAAAAATATTTTTTTCATTGTATTTTTTTATATTCTAAAAAATATAAAAATAAATTAAAATAAATAAAAAAATACATTTTATTATTATACTATTTATTATAAAATGAAATCTATTAACATATTAATAGATTATATCATACACGATATTTGTGTAATAGATGTATCGCGAACATATAATTCACTTAATTTTAATTGTAAAATTAGAACTTTAAATATTTTATAAATTTTTCGCGATTCGTTCTTTAAAAATATATATATATTTACTAATATTCAATTAAATATGTTTTAAACAATTTACATAAAACTGTATACTCAAATTCAAACTGAATAACATTAAAAATGTATCTCAAAATCTAAAAATATTTTCATAAAATATAACATTAATACAATTTTAAAACGCTATACAACAATTATTCATTTCTAATTCAAAAGAAATATAAAAATATAAAATACACATTATGATAGTTACAATTAGATAATTATAATGTTATCTGTAAGATTAGTTATAAGGTAGAATTATGTTGAAAATAAAAAAATATAAATTAATTATATTAGGTTCAGGACCCGCTGGATATACTGCTGCAATTTATGCTGCACGAGCTAATTTGCATCCTACTTTAATTACTGGAATAGAACACGGCGGGCAATTAACTACCACTAACGAAATAGAAAATTGGCCTGGAAATCCAGAGGGACTAACTGGACCATTACTTATGGAACGTATGCATATTCATGCCACCAAACTAAACGTTGATGTTATCTTTGATCATATTATCGAAACAAATCTAAAACGAACTCCTTTTTGCTTAATTGGTGATGATAAAAAATATATTTGTGATGTTTTAATAATTGCAACTGGAGCTTCTCCAAAAAAATTAAATATACCATCTGAAAACATGTATCAGAATAAAGGTGTTTCTTACTGCGTCACTTGTGATGGTTTTTTTTACAAAAAACAAAAAGTTGCTGTTATTGGAGGTGGCAACTCTGCAATAGAAGCAACGTTATATATGTCTAATATTGCAAATGAAGTACACCTTATTCATCGTCGTAATACATTCCGAGCAGAAAAAATGCTTATTAACAAACTAATGGAAAAAATAAAAACTGAAAAAAATATTTTTTTACATACTAATTATATCATTAATAAAATTTTAGGTAACAAAACAGGCGTAACTGGTATCAGTTTAAATGATACCAATAGCTTATTAAAAAAAGAAATTATGATTAATGGTATATTTATTAATATTGGACATATTCCAAATACTGATATCTTTAAAAATCAATTAAATTTAAAAAATGGTTATATTACCGTTCAATTTGGATTAACCGGTAATGCAACCGCAACATCAATTCCTGGAATTTTTGCTGCTGGAGACGTTATCGATTCTCACTATAGACAAGCTATAACGTCTGCAGGAACTGGTTGTATGGCGGCTTTAGATGCAGAACGATACTGTAGTAAAAACAATTAAATACAAATTCCATGAACAAAATTGAATAACATAAAATTATATAATTGAATGCAATTAACATACTTCGATATAAATATTTCTTCCTTTTCTCATATATTAAAATTGTTTAATGTTTAAGAAGATTTATTTTACAAAATAAATATGTTATATAAACATAATTTGTTAAAATCTATTTTAATTTAATTATTTACAGAATATTAGATATTTCGATTATTATTTGACATAAAAAATTTTAAATACTATTTTTAATTTAACATAATACACTTATTTAATAACAAAGGATAATCATGATTAAAGAAGAGAATATTGAAATGCAAGGTATAGTAATCGATACCCTACCCAATACCATGTTTCGAGTTAAATTGGAAAACGGACACACAATAATTGCACATATCTCTGGAAAAATGCGTAAAAATTACATACGTATTTTAACAGGAGATAAAGTCACTATAGAATTAACTCCTTATGATTTAAACAAAGGACGTATAATTTTTCGTAGCCGATAATTATATAATAATATCTATATATAAACCTCATCTAAAATTTAACACAGTTACAAATATACTAAATAACAGAACAAATCAAACATGATTATCTATTCAATCTAATTAATCTTTAATAAATTATAAACTAATTTTTAATTCATTTAATGTTTTTATTTTTAATGTACTAACTAAGAAATTTTATCTGGCTCACATGAAAAGAATATTTTCCATATTATATACAAAATATATTTAACACGTTGATTGCTAAAATAAAAGATATTTGCATAGTAAATAAAATTACATAAAATAATTAGTATAAAAACTAATTTTATATTTACATAACACAACATTTAAAAATACAAGATATTTAAAAAAATATACGTTATATTGCAATACCTTATATCTAAATTTTAATGTATAAAATAATAAAAACCAAAAATAACATGCATGCTAAAAAATTAATAAAATCAACTTTTAAATTAATACCATACCATACCAAATTTTATTAAAATTAAAAAAATATTTATAAAAATATTAAAAAACCTATATTCTTTAATGTAAATATATTCTAATTTTTATTAATATTAAATTAAGTTTTAATGGAGCAAATAATGAAATATATTATTCATTCAACTGTAACATTTGATACTACAAAATATTTGCTAACATCAATACATGATATAAATACAGCAACAAAATTATCTAATTCTGCTGGAAAAATTTTAGAGGAATTAATTAAATATCGGGAAACTAGAGAACCAGTGACTAGACAACATCTATTTACTATAGTTTGGAAAAATCATGGACTAGAAGCTTCTAATGGAAATTTAAATCAACAAATTAGCTTAATTCGCAAAAGCCTAAATTCACTCGGGCTAAATTCTTCAGCTATAATTACAATTCCAAAACGAGGATTTAAACTAAATGATCAATTAACTATTAAAATAATAAAAGAAAATTTTTCACAATCAAATTGTATAAACAAAATTAACAATTTGTACACTCAATCAAAATTATTATCTTTAAAAACAAATTTTTCAAAACAAAATATTAAGTATACTTTAACTTTATTACTAACAGCCATTATTTTAACTATGGCTTTATCATCATATCTACATCATAAAGATAAAAATAATCAAAAATTGTATTTTTGTAAACAAATTAACTCTTGTAATATTTGCGCCTTACATCCTATCCCTGGTTTAGAATGTAATGAATATAACTTACAAATTTCTGAAGCTGTACAAAAAAAATAATATACACTACTATAGCAATCAATTATCGTTATAATTGTAATATTATACAAAATAAAATAATATAATATATTTTAAAATTAAAATGTACTAAACAAAATATACATAAAGCACATTCATATCAATTAATAATAACTTAAAACTAAAATATTTCTTTATAAGAGATATACATTCAAACATTAGTATATTTGATATACGATGTTTTGTACACAAAATATCATCAAAAAATATATAAAATATTCATTTAAAATAACCACAAATTAAAAACTTAAATTTTACAATAATATAAATTATATTTTTTTTATATTATTTTATAAATTTTTATTAAAATACACATACACAACAATCATCAAATGCAAATAAAAATAATATTTTATTATTTTTAAAATTTTTAAATATTGAAAAACACAAAACAAAATATATTTATCAAAAAACAACTCAATTAATATGATAATTAAATATCACTATTAATGTAACTGGTTACTGTGCATGACTGAAACAGTACACAACCATCTTAAATTTTTGTATTTAAAATTTAACTTTAATTCATTTAACTCCACAATACAAAAATTTATATCAAATCTTAATAAACAAAAAAATTTATAAAATCACAATATTAATTATGCTTTACGAATCCATATTAATATTAAAAAATAAATAACGTAATAGTTATTTATCTAAATTATTTTAGGCATTTTAATATAACATACCTAAAATAATAATTCACTAAATATTTAATTATTAATTACAAAATTTTTAAACTTATTCATCATGAATAAATAATTATTATTTAAAAAAATTATTTAAAACAATTTTTTATTTTTAAAATAATTTTACATACAAATCTAAAATAAGATTTAATCAATTCAAAAAAAATTGTTTATATATTATTGCTGAATAAACAACGTTTATTTTCCAAAGATATCGTCTAGCTTGTACTGATGGATGATAATTTTGAATATATTTACAAAATTCTTCTGGTGTAAATGTATTAATTTTAGTGATAGCAATATTATAATCAGAAGAGAACATACGTAATAAAGTTCCTAGACCATTAACATAAGATACTATCAAAGCGTACCGTTTAGTTTGTGGATTATTAATTCCAATTAATCGTTTTTGTAAAATTGATAAATAAGCAGTACCCAAATTAATATTGATAGCAATATTTTTAAGATCTCTCACACTAGGTTCTCCTTTCCATCCTTTCATACGATAAACTTCTCTACCAGCTGTAGAAGACTTAAGTTGCATTAAACCAACAGCATTAGATTTACTAACAACTTTAGGATTATAATTGGATTCTACTTGAATAATAGCTTTTATTAATATTTCATCAACATTATAAATATTTGATACATAATGAATATAATTATGGTAAGTTCGAATATTTAATTCCAAAGATTCAAGAAATTTTAAATCAAGATCAAAAGATACAGGCTTAATCTTTTTATTGTGTTCTTGTATTTTACAAGAACACAATAAAAAGATTAAAAAACACCCCATTAATTTTATTAAAACTCTACCTATTTTATTAAATTGATTATCAATATACAAAAAATACATATAATACTCAATAATTTTAATCTATATCATCATTATTATATAATACTATCTATATACAAATAAAAAACAAAAATTTCATTACATTAAAATTTTTAATTTAAATAATTTAAAATTTATAATATTTAAAATATCTCTGTATTTGGAAATATAACAACTAGAAAAATAATAACATTAAATCTTAAAATAAAATATAAAAATATTTAATAAGAAAAACATATATTTTATATATTATATACATAAATAATTTTTAATTAAAAATAATAAATATTTAATAAACGTTTAATATATTCTAAAATACATTCTTTTTTTCTTTTAAAAAACTACTAAACATCAATAATGTTTCTTCACTTACATGATGCTCAATACCTTCAGAATCACGATGAGCATTTTTTTCACTTACCCCCAAAGACAATAAAAATAACTTCACAACTTTATGTCGCAAACAATTTTTATTTGCTAATTTTCTACCTTTGATAGTTAAAAAAATTCCACGATAAGGTTGTTGTTCAACTAAACCATTAGCTATTAATTTTTTAAGCATTTTAGCTACAGTTGGCTGAGCAACACCTAATGACATCGCTAAATCTACTTGACGTACTTCACCATTTATCCGATACAAATCAGCTATTAATTCAACATAATCATCAATTAATTCCCGTTTATGAGCTTGTCTTACTTGCGAAAAACCTTGCAAATACTCTTTTCTATTCAATGTACATGCAAAACCATCAAGTAGTAAAGTTGCATTACTTTGATCCATTTTTATTTACCTTATTCCCATTATTTTAATAATCATATGTAAATAATTTATAAAACAAAAATTTAATATTAATGTCTATCAAGAATAACAATAACATATATAAAATAATTAAAAAAATTCTTAGTATATTCATTATAACTTATTTTCAATATTATAATATAACATACAATAATTAACTTCATACATAAATCCATTATATTATAATAATAAAATATAGTCATATTATATTAACTAAACATCCGGATATAAAAAATGAATTTTTAATAACAATTGATACTATACATAATTTATAATATACATTAACTACATATAACCATATACTTTAGTAAATAAATCACTAAATATTGTATTATATTATTTACATCAAAAATCAAATATTAATTTACATGATAAAATGAAGAATATATCTACATAAGGCATTTTAATTTTTTAAAATATAGTAATATAATATATCCTTAAAAAATATATATTATCTAATAAATTAACTTTAAAAACATATTATGTAATTTATAAATATATTTAATAAATCTCAAAAAATAAATTATTTAATAACTAATTTTTTTTGTTGTAAAATTAGTAACAATATTTATCTAAATTATTTACCAATTCTACAGCATAACCAATATATTCAGATGGAGTCAACAATTTTAATTTTAATTTTTCTTTATCCGGTATTTTTAAAGAATCAATAAAAGATTGTATTACATGAATGTCAACATATTTTCCATAAGTAATTTCTTTCACAAGTTCATAAGAACCAGAAATACCGTATCGACGCATTACTGTCTGAATGGCTTCAGATAACACTACCCAATGACGATTTAGTTCTGACAATAATTTATTTTTATTAATTACAATTTTTTTTGTTCCCTTTAAAAGAGAATCATAAGCAATCAAAGAATAACCAATACAAACTCCAATATTTCGTAATACAGTAGAATCACTCAAATCTCTTTGCCAACGAGATATTGGTAATTTAGATGAAAAATGATTCATAATCGCATTTGATAATCCTAAATTTCCTTCAGCATTTTCAAAATCAATCGGATTAATTTTATATGGCATTGTAGAAGAACCTATTTCATTTCCTATTTTTTTTTGAGTAAAATAATCCAGAGAAATATAACTCCACATATCACGTACGTAATCTATTAAAATAGTATTAAATAATGCCACGCAATTAAAAAACTCAGCAAGATAGTCATGTGGTTCTATTTGAGTAGTATACGGATTCCAATGTATACCTAAAGACGTTACAAATTCTTCACTAATTTGATGCCAATTTATATTAGGATATGCTACGATATGAGCGTTATAATTACCTATAGCACCATTTATTTTGCCCAAAATTTTTATATTTCTTAATTTTTTATACTGACGAAATAAACGATAAAAAACATTTGCCATCTCTTTACCCAAAGTAGAAGGTGTAGCAGGTTGGCCATGTGTTC